>CAZMDE010000459.1:0-2302 GCA_964564355.1 uncultured Bacteroidales bacterium
GGGAACATATCCTTTACCTGAAGCGCAGCTTGACAGGTTTATGTTCAATATATGGCTGGATTACCCGTCTGTAGAACAGGAAATAATGATTGTTAAAAACACTACTTTTGACATAGACAAGGAAGTAAAGCCGGTTCTTAGTGCCCAGGAAATATTATACTTCCAGCATCTTATTCGTAAAATTCCTGTAACGGATAATGTTCTGCAATTTGCAGTAAAGCTTGCTACCAAGACTCGTCCGAATACCGCTGCTTCTCATAAATGGGCTAATGATTATATATCGTGGGGTGCTGGTCCACGTGCTTCCCAGTATCTTATTATTGGTGCTAAATGCCATGCAGCAATAAACGGGAAATATTCTCCTGACATTGAAGATGTGCAGGCAGTTTCTGTTGATGTACTTCGCCATCGCATAGTCCGCAATTACAAGGCAGAAGCCGAAGGAATTACAGCAGACAAGATAATCGAGGAATTAATAAAGTAGGTAGAACTTAGTAGGGAGAATTTTAGATTACCCTGCACTGGCATTTTTATTTGCAATCTATTTTTTAATAAGTTTGTTTATTGCATTTACAGCATTCATAAGACGCTGACTGCCTAAACCTGATATTATTTCAAAAGGGAAATTATAGCTATTCAACTCATCTAAATAAATGTTAAATAATTCCCTGCGAAGATGCGGGTGTTCGCGTTGGGGGTCTGTCTGCCATGGCAAATCAATATCACATAAAAGATATAAATCGTATTTCTGGGTTTTAATATTATCAAGTATCCATGGATCGCATTTTTTGTATTTGAACTCACTCCATACTTTAGTAACTATAAGCTCGGTATCGCTGAACAAAAAGCCCTGAGCTTTTTCAGCATAGATATTCTTATTTTCATGCTGTTGTTTAGCAATAGTAACAATATCCTCAAAGTTGTATTCCCTGCCAAGCATATCAATATATTCACGGGCATATTCAGGCACCCAGGCAGTATTGTAATGTTCTGCAAGCTTACAGGCAAGCTGAGATTTCCCGGTTGATTCGGGTCCCGTAATTGCAACACTAATCAGACTGCTTATGTTTTCATTTCTTTTTTCCATTCAGAATATCCGTAAATAGCAAGAATTATAAAAATGAAATAAAGGAATGCGAAGATATAAAGCTCCTGGTAATAGCACATTCCTGATACAACAATATCATTAAGAATCCATATCAGCCAATTCTCGATTATTTTTTTCGCCATCAATAATGTTGCAATAATTCCACAAACAGAAGTAGCTGAATCAAGCCAGGGCAAAGGGTCGTCTGTAAAGTTTTCAAACAATATCCCAATAATAAAAGCAGAAATAATACCTGCCAGCAAATACAAGGCTGCATTTTTAGCCCTGATACGTTTTACTTTCAGAGCTGATTTATTTTCACCTCCGTACAGCCAGTTGTACCATCCGTAAAAGGTAACACCCATATAGAAAAACTGCAGAAAGCTCTGCATATATAAACCTGAAGATGAAAAGATATAGAGTTGAAAAATAAGTCCGAGAAGCGACACAGGCCAGCACCAGATTATCTGCCTTGCAGTCAGCCAGACGCCTATTATGCTTACAACTGTGGCAATTAATTCTATAATATTAATGTTGGTCATTTGTAATTTACGATTTGGGATTTCAAATTTAATATTTAAATTTATAGTTTAACTGTTAAGCCAATCAGACAATTGGCAGGAGCTTGGGGAAAGTAGCCGTCCATCATGCTCCTGGAACCATTATAATAATAGCTGTAAACCCAGGCATTGGATTCATATTTCTCGTTAAAAATATTTTTTACCAGTAGATGCAAACCAATTTCTTTAACAGATTTTATTTTAAAGGTGTAGTTAATAAGAATATTATTGACAAAATATGAATCAAGCATTCTGTCTTCGTTTGAAGTATTGTCTATATATTGCCTGCCAACATATTTCGAAATAAGGCTGATATTAAGCCCCTTTGTTACAAGATATGTAAAGCTGTTGCTACCTGTGACTGAAGGGGAAAATGCAATATCTGTAGTTCCGAGATAATATTTTCTCTGAAATCCTGTATCCCAGTCATCAACATATTCTGTAAAATTAAGTATCTTATTCTGGCTTAAAGTTAAATTTGCATCCCACTTAAGATCCTTTATAATATTAGCGCCAAAAACAAGCTCAATTCCGCGCCTGAAGCTTTCCGGCACATTTGTCATTACAGGAGAGCCGACATCGTTAATCTTGCCTGTTAGTACAAGCTGGTCTTTATATTCCATATTATAGAAATTAATATTAGCCCTGAAGTTAG
>CAZMDE010000460.1:0-2297 GCA_964564355.1 uncultured Bacteroidales bacterium
TTTGTTGCGTTAGTAATAATTGTATTATTTTTGTACCATTGGTAATTGATTGTGTCAATTCCTGCAGCTTTAATATTGAAAATTGTGCTATCTCCTAAACATTTAGTTACACTTTGTGGCTGAGATTTGATAAATATAGGACTGATGTATCCGTTTTGGTATAAAACATTGATATTATTATATTGATTATCGCCTACCACACAATTAGTATCTAAGAATGCTAAAGGAGTTATACCACCATTATAAATAAATCTAATATCGAATAATTTTGCATCATTTAATATAAAGCTATTTTCATAATTATAATACCATGCAATAATTAATGTATCCTGTAAATTATTAAAAGAAAAAGAACCACTGTCTAATAAATTTTCTTTAATGTTTGTTAAATCTTTAAATTTTAAAACCGTAGAGTCATATTTCATTTGGAACCCAAATGCACCAACTGCTGCATCTAAATTGTTAGCATTCAAATGAAAGGTAACTGTATCTCCGGGTTTAGCAATAATAGAATCTAAAGAAATTTTATATACGATTGATTTAGATATTGTTATATTATTATTAAATTGAGAATTTGTATTATTGCTTATCTTAAAATAAGGTTCAGGATTTATACAAGTTTGACTATAGTTAGAGGTAAGGTGATTATTACTAGTATTAACATCCCCCGCACATATTGTATTAATATCTTGTGTAGTAACTGAAATAGGTATTGGACTTGGATATGACAACCAACTAGGAATTTTAAATTGTTGTAAAAGTTTAATATATCTCCTATTAATCATTAAAGCATCTATAGGAGTAATTTTCCCATCATGACTTACATCTGCAGCAGATTTTCTGAGATCGTCATTAATAATATTTCTTGCACTTGGAATTTTTATATAATACCTATTAACTATTAATGCATCGGTTGGATTAACTCCATGCCAAGGTAAACATGGAATTATTTGGTATAATATGTCATTTTGAATACTAAACTTGTATTCTCCATTTTCATCAGTTGTGGTATACTGTATTAATGCTTGAGTATTATAATCATAAAGCCCTATATTTATATTGGCTAATAATATACGTTCTGATGGAGTAGAGGAATTGTCATAAGTTACTGTTCCCGATAGGGAATGACAGTTTATTATAATAAGTTTTATAATCTTAAGTTGTATGCTGCAAAATTCATTTGATATTAAACAAGAATAAATCCCGGCGTCCGCGCAACTAATTGAATTTATGCTAAGGTTGCTATTTGTTGCACCACTAATATCAGCTTCATCATGTTTCCATTGAAAAGAAAAAGGAACTGAACCTCCTGGGCTAAGACTATAATTTACATTATCCCCTAAATATTTAGTTAGATTTATAAATTTTACATTCAAAGTAGGAGGAGTATTTACTGTTACTATTACTGAATTTGATTTTTGACAGTTTGTTGAAGTTATTGTTTCTGTCAAAGTATAAGTTGTAGTTAAAGTGGGATTTACTGTTGGGTTTGACAATGTCGATGTAAAGCCTGAAGGATTCGATGTCCAGTTATAAGTGTCACCGTCAACTGCCACATCACCTATTGTAGCTGATGAACCTGAACATATAGTCTGCGGGTTTCCTGCATTGGCTGCGGGTAAAGGATTTACTGTTACTGCCACTATATTTGAAGTGGCTGAACAATTATTAGCGTTAGTTACTATAACAGTATAATTGCCACTTTCATATGCTGTATAGCTGCTTCTTATTTCTCCGTCAATATTTGTCCCGTCTTTTTGCCATTGGTATGTCAATCCTGTTCCCGTAGTAGCATCTAATACTACACTATTCCCATTGCAGAAAGCTGTTGGTCCTTCAGCTGTTAAAGTTGGTATTACTTTTATAGTATAATCCTCTTGTTCTCCAAACCAAAGTTTATTACAAGCATTTGCTTGCCCTGGATCTGCATTTAAATTCGCTCTAATTCTCATTCTATGATTTCCTATTGTCGCAAAATCAGGTACTGTAATTGTTCCATTACCTGTTAAACCAATACTACCAACATTATTATTATTTATTACTTTATATTTATTAATATTATCAGTAAAAGAGCCCGAATTATCCCAATCTATCCATATTCCCCAATAAACTGTATTTGCATTCACATCTCTTGAAATAGAAATGGGATATTGAACACCTTTTGTGACTTCTGTAGATAATGCTGAATAATCATTATAACTGTATGGAAGTTTACAGTATGCACCAGTTGTATTATTAATATTACCAAAAGTAACATTTGTAATATCAATTCCACCGAATGTTCCACATTCATAATA
>CAZMDE010000461.1:0-863 GCA_964564355.1 uncultured Bacteroidales bacterium
GCTCACAAGAAGTCTGTGGAATTGCCTCCAAGCATCGTTTCCATGATTGCTACTGACGAAGCTGGTGCAAAGGTTGCTCACGAAGCTGCTTTGCAGATTTCCGCTATGGGTGCGCAGTGGCTTCGCCGTGAAGATGTTCCAGAAGAAGTTGTTTTCAAAACATTAAGAAAACATGGAGTTAAAATATAAAGGGCAATTTAACAGGGATATTAATATTGATAACGGCAAAGTGTTAAATGCCGTAAAGGATGCAATTATAAATGTTAAAAAAGCTGTGAATATTTCTAAAATCAAGAATTTAAAGAAACTAAAAAAATATACTGTTCATTACCGAATTAAAATAGCCGAAAATTACAGGATAGGTTTAGTAATAAGAAAAAATACTGCCTGGTTTGTTCGGTTTGGACACAGAAATACATTTTATAAATATTTTCCATAATAGTTTAAGAAAAAATGAGATAAAATAGAAACAAGTATTGAGTATCGGGTATTGCGTAATATTTATAAAAAAATGCTTCACATTGGAAAAAATAATGTGAAACATTGAAATAAGAATAGTTATTAAAAATCAAGAGAAAAATAGTTGCAAAGTGCAACATTCCTAAAAATCAGGTATAAACTTTAAATTTGTCGCTAAGTTCCATAAGTTTTATACTAATCCAAAAAAGGAATAAAGATTGGTATCAATAAGAATAATTCTTTGCCAATCAGAAAAAATATTCTTTTTAATAATCATCAATAGTTGAATTTCAGGCAATTTTAAAGGTTTTGTTTTATAATTTTATATGAGTAAAATTTTTTATATTTTTTAATTTATTTATTTGTTTTAAATAAATTTATGTATTATTGCATTATAAATAGAT
>CAZMDE010000461.1:963-2291 GCA_964564355.1 uncultured Bacteroidales bacterium
ACTGGAAGTTAGATACTGGAAGTTAGATACTGGAAGTTAGATACTGGAAGTTAGATACTGGAAGTTAGAAGCTTGAAACTGGAAGCAGAAATAAATTGAGAAATAAAACTAAATAAACAAGTGAACAAATGAACTAACCCACAGTGGAAGCCGAAAAGCTGATAAAAAGAGTAGGCGGAAAAATTAAATTAATATTATTATGAATAAACTAATGATTACACTCTTAGCATTTACTTGTTTAATAATTACAAGTAAAACCAAAGCACAAGAACTTAAATACCGAAGAAGTTCATTACAGATGATGCTGATAGAATCTGATAACTTTCCTAATAAAGAAAAGGTTGTAAAGGCATACACGAATCATCCATTTCCTGATAAGTATAACAAACATAGCATAGGCAAGGAATCCTTTGATGTAACAATAACTGATAAGGATTTATTAAAAGCAGGATTTCTAAAAGATACATTAAAAAAACTACTTGATATTGCCAAGGCAACTGGAAGCTTAAAACCTTTGAAATATCTTAATACTGAAAACACCAAAGCTGTGGTACTTCCTACAGAAAGAGAACAGTATAAAATAAAAATTGACAAATTCATAAATGAATCTCAATTAGCCAAGCAATTAGTTGCTAAATGGTTTAACAGACAATCTAACGGAAAAATAGATTATGAATTAATTAAAGAGAGAGGAATGTATTCAGCTTCTGCTGAAGATAAAGCATTAGCTCAGAAAAGTGCAGATACCGGTGATTACTTATTTGACTTAGATCTTATTGGTAATACATTTGTCGTTTTCAATAGATTAAATTTTTTCAACAATGAACCACCTGCTAAAATTGTATTAGCTGCAGCTCTTGCAAAGGCAGCAGAAATAAAAATACCTATGGCACAGCAAAAAGCAATAGAGGGAGCCCAGAAGGTTTATGAAAAAGCCAAAGAAGGATATACGGTTTTTGCTACTTCTTTTCTTTACAAGCTAGATTGGAATAACGAGACTGCAAATAAATTTAAGTCATATTTCCAAAACGATAAAATTAATTCAATAGCAGCATGGGATACAACAAAACTATTCAAGTTAAGTTTTGTAGGTGACGAGAAATCTTTCAGTATTGTGACATTCTCTTTAGGGGCAAAAAGAACAGAAGAACAGATAATAACACTTGCTGTTGATAGAAATCTGGATAATGTATTTGCAAAACTTCAAAAAGAATATGAAGTATTTCGCCCAGTGACACCAATATCCTCAGTAGGACCAGTTACTGCTAAAATTGGATTGAAAGAAGGTATAGAACCCGGACAAAGTTTTGAAATACTTGAGTCAAGAA
>CAZMDE010000462.1:0-2287 GCA_964564355.1 uncultured Bacteroidales bacterium
TCCCATCATTCCCCAATCCATAATTGGCGCAAATACTCTTCAGGCTGTCAATCAGGGATTTTGTCTCTTTTTCGAATTCAACGGTTGTCATTTATTGTTTTGTTTGTTAGTTTTATTCTGACCTAACAGGTTTTAAAAACCTGTTAGGTCTATTTATTATCGTATCAAATTTGTTATACCAGACCTAACAGGTTTCAGAAACCTGTTAGGTCTATTTATTATCGTATCTAATTTGTTATACCAAACCTAACAGGTTTCTGAAACCTGTTAGGTTTTTCCTATTCCTTTTCGATATTTATTCCCAGTTTTTCAAGTTCGGCAAAAACCCAGCTAATGGCCTGATTATCCGGCACTGTACCGGAAAATATCTCTTTGATATACATATCGCCTTTGTCAGTTGCTTCGGCAGGATAGCCATAATTAATGGCAAAATCTGACCAACCCTCAATTTCGGCTACCGAAAACATAATCCTTCTCAACATGGCCGGGTGTGCCAGACAAAAAGCCAGATCACTCATATCAAGTGGCTGTGAAGATTTCTTTATGTTTACAGACACTTCAAACCAACCGCGTTCTTTGTTTTTCCCCTGCCTGTCTGGTTCATTACTTCCAACTGAAACAGACCAATTACAGATAACTTCTGCTCTATGGCCTGCATATTCAATCGCATCAATTAATGCACAAATAATTGCTCCCCGTTGTATAATGGTTTCGGGCGTAATGGCTGCTGAAAATGAAATAGAAACAACTATTTTATATATTTTACCGGGGTAATTTCGTTCCTCATATTCTCTGGCAATAAAACATTCAGGTTCATTGGCTAAAAAGCTCCCTACATCAACACAATTCCCAACAATAGAATAAACCTGTATGGGTCGCAAAACCTTATCCGTAATGGTTGGAACTATTTTGGCACGATACTTTTCAATCTCTTTCATACCTTCCTGCCAGCCACCAATAGCCATAAACTTAGCTTGTTCCCAAGTCAAACCTCCCGACCAAATAATATCTGAGTCTGATCTCGAATATTTATTTCGGGCATTGCTGTTTTGTAGCGAATAATTCCAGAATTTATTTAAATCCTCAAAATATATTTCTTTGTTAATCAACATAATGAACAATTTTTGCAATAGAAGCAAAATTTTTATTTTCAATAGAATTGATATCTCTATTTTTAGAGATGAATGCTATTGTGCATTCAAATGGCGCAACAACATCTTCTCTTCTAGTTTCCCAACTATATTTATATACAATTGTTCCAATCACATCATTTTGTTTAAGCCTATCTCCTTTTTTTACTTTTGGAATAAATTCACCTATTCGAGTTGCATAAATTTGTTGTGGAGTCATATACTCAATAACTTTATTTCTACTTGCATTGTCAAGACCCTTCCAAAGAATAGTTTGCTCTACAATTTCTCTATTTAGTCCGCTGGCTAAAAGTCTTGCTCCGTATATGGAAGCACGTGGACTAACTACATGTCTTATTTTCAAAGACACAACCAAACGCCTGACTTTTTGCACATAATCTGACCAATCTTCATTTCCTGCCAACTCTCTCTCAAGATTCTCATCATATTCCCAATCCAAAAATACAAAACGGTCAAGCGAAGCAGCATCAAGTTGATTACGGCCGACATACTGACGGTCTGCTCCCTGACCATAGGTATTGGCAGCAGCAATACAATAAAAATCTTTATGACGTTGCACCCGTTTGTCAGGGAAATCCATATAATCATTTGCCAAAGCAGCATTAAAAGCTAATACTGCCTGTGGATAACTGGCGTCAATTTCGTCGAAAAGGAATAAACCGCCATTTTCAAATGCTTTTCTGAATTCCGTTGAAACAATCCTGCCTTGTGCATCTATAAACCCTGTCAACTTAAATTCACTTGCAACAGCTCCTGTGAAATAAAACTCTACTCCAAGTGCTTTTGCACACTGTATGGCGGCATATGTTTTTCCTGCTCCTGCAGGTCCAACAATATACACATTCAGTTTTGTAGCAAGAATTTGCAATAAAACAGGTAATTGATAATGCTGTTTGCCTAGATCCTTTGGCTTTGAATCATTAATTCTGACTGTTAAATCCAATGGCTTTCTTGTTTTTAGATTCTCAATTTCTGTTTTAATACTTTTGATATCATCCGATAGATTCCCCTGATTGGCTCCAATTCTCTTTTCAATCTCCTTTATCTTTTGATTCAGAATTTCAACATCTGATACATGTTTATTATCAAGTTTAGCTACATTATCTTCAATTTTTTTATCTGCGATTTTCCAATCA
>CAZMDE010000463.1:0-2286 GCA_964564355.1 uncultured Bacteroidales bacterium
TGGCTAAAAAGAGTAATCTGAGTTATTCGTCGGCTTTTTATCTATTTTAAGCTATTTTTTGTAACTTATCTTTGAAAAAAATGGTTTATTGATTTAATACAAAATTTAACATGCTAAGTAAGGTTAAAAACTGGTTTGGAATAGAAGGCGTGAAAATGGATATCTTACTTCCTGACGATATCAGGTCTGTAGATGGACTTTTTTCAGGTATTTTGGTCTTCAATGCTTTAACTACTCAGGAAGTTCTGAATGTCAATGTGAAAATGGTTGAACGCTATGGAAGGGGTAGGGGTTCAGAAAGGTTGGTTAATGAATATGTTTTAGGTGAGTTAGTTATTGATAAGTCCATCATCATAGAGGCGAATATTGAAACTAAATTATCTTTCGCTTTTTCTTTCAAATATGTGACAGCTCCGATTGATGATTTTGCAAAGAAAAATATTCTTTTTAAGGGCATGGCTAATGTGGCCAAGAAAATGAGTAAAGTGAATTCAGAGTTCCGTATCGAGGCAGAGGCAAAAGTGAAGGGAACTGCTTTAAATCCTTTCGTTCAAAAGTTTTTTCAACTTACCGGTGCCTGATCCTTTTTATTTATTTCGAAGGGTATCTTTACTTTATCGTTCCATTTTGGACGCTTCTTGCTCTGTATGAGTTCCGCCCTTTCTTTTTTTACTGCTTTTAGGTTTTCCCATTTTTTATGTCGAACTATGATTAAATCCAGTAAACTAAGCGCCTCTTTATCACTTCCCATCCCTCGCATGATTTCATAAGATATCCATAAATATAGGGAACTTTCCTCCTTATCTGAAAAAAAAAGGGAATGAATCTTAGCCATATTTACTAGTTGCTCCCCATCTTGATAGGATATTAACTTTAGATTTTCTTCTTTTATATTATTGTATTTCGTCATGAAATGGGCTGTTTTTATGTCTTTACTCCATCTATTTATAACTATGCCTGAAATCCATTTAGCAGTCTCCTCTTCTTTTAATATGGTGGTGTAAAAATTATTTATGGCGTTGAAAAATTCAGCTTCAAATATTATATCAGGATATTTTTGAAGGCTTAATACGATTAATTTATAAGCGAGTTCCTCATTTTCATCAGCTATGGCCGTTGCAATTGAATTTTTTAACAGAATAAAGTTCCTAAGAGTATCCTGAGGAAATTTATTTAAATAAGCTAATTGCTTATCAAGTTCTGAAGGTATCCCAGCGTTGTTATTTCCTTTCCCATCATTATCAAGACCTTCAATCCATTGAACTTGCTCTGATTGACAAGATGAAAGCAACAAAATAAAATATAAAATATAGATTTTGAAAGGATTGGTAATTAATCGCAAAACGTTGTTGATTTAAATACTTCATGAATGTACATGAAACATTTGATTATTTTGCTTGTTATTTCTAAAATAATAGGAAAAAATGTCTGAAATTTCACTTTTTTGGTTTAGAAGAGACCTAAGATTAGAAGATAATAGGGGCTTGTTCAATGCGCTAAAAGCAGGCTTACCTGTACTGCCAGTTTTTATCTTCGATTCAAATATATTAGATAAATTATCAAATAAATCAGATGCCAGAGTAAGTTTTATCTACCAGCAAGTGAAATTGCTAAGAGAAAAAATTGAAAAACTAGGAGGAAGTTTTTATGTCGCTTATGGAAATCCTATGGACATAATTGATAGGATCACGATGGAATTACCTGTAAAACATTTGTTCGCCAATAAAGATTATGAATCTTATGGCAAACATAGAGATCACACTATTAAAGCATCATTGGAGATTAAAAATATTACTTTTCATCTAAGTAAGGATCAGGTTATTTTTGAAGAGCGTGAAATTTTATCAAAGTCTGCTGGAACGCCATATACTGTATTTACGCCTTATAGTAAATCCTGGAAAGAGAGATTGAAAGCTAATTTGCCAGATGGTGATAATAATCCCTTGTTTGCTTATAATTCTGAGGGATTACTACAAAATAGATTGCTGTCAAATGTTAGTGTACCCAAGTTTCCAAGCCTGGACTCTATGCATTTTCAACCTTCACAAATAGATATTCCATCTAAAGAATTAAATTTAAAAGTTGTTGAGAATTATACAGAAAACCGAGATTATCCTGCGAAATCGGGTACTAGCAGATTAGGTATTCATCTTCGATTTGGTACATTGGGTATCAGAGAATTGGCAAGAAAAATTATTCATCTAAATGAAACGTTTTTAAATGAACTGATTTGGAGAGATTTTTATGCCCAAATATTGTTTAATTTTCCTCACGTTGAGAAAAATG
>CAZMDE010000464.1:0-2282 GCA_964564355.1 uncultured Bacteroidales bacterium
CATTAAAGCTAAATGAATCTTTGAACCAGTCTTTTCGTTGATCTTCTTTTTGCCAGGCTTCAATAAAATACATTCCCGCTCCTAATAAATTTAAAGCTTCATTTAATCTTGTAATACTATCGTCAATAGTATTAACATCAGTCACATCACATCGGAAAATAGGGTCTTTATTTTCTGATCTTCGTATTTGCCAGAAAGGACGATTATTCATCCTTATCCAAGTAATTAAATTATTTCTTCCCGTTATCATTTCTCTCAGGTTTTTGTTTAATGTTATTCTTCTGAAAAATAGAAATTAAACATAGCTACTTCAGCAGCAACGACTCCTGTCAATTCAGTGAATTCGACGTATGATTTTGGAAAATCAATTACAATCTCATCGAATAATAACCTTCTGCCATTATTCTGAGTTGGGTCAAGAGCTGCCAGAGGAATCCTGTTAACAGCTTCTTTACCTTTTGATGATAACACCAGGAATCCTTTTTTGTATGCTGTAGCATTTACTAAAGCAGCACCGGAAGGACCATTAGTAACAGAACCTACAGGGTAAGTGTCTATTACTTTTATTTTTTTGTTTCTGAGATTTTCAATCTCTTTGAAATAATTCCTTGTTTGAACAGCAAGAACTACTTCTACATTTTCTGTTCTGTTGATTGGGCTTTCTGCTGATAGTTGCATAATTTTAATTATTAAGGTTTATATATTTTATTTAAAACAGAGGCAAGCCTGAACCCTGGAGATGACACTGGAGAGTTTCAGGCTGCCTCGTAGTTTATATTATTTTCCCTGGGCTGCTCCTGATAAAAGGTAGCCATAAGGAACAAATACAAGATTATTGTAATTTGTAGTAACAGTAGTAGCCTGGATAGCCATAGATGCTATAGTAGGGAACTGAATAGTTATTTCAATATTACTGGTCCCATGTAGATATAACAAAGAACCGGGCTTATAAGTATGTGCTTCGACACTATATTGACTATTAGCAAATCCCGGTACATTAGAAGCACCAGTAGCCTGTTGAGTAATTGGAACATGTCTGAAATTAAGCATGCTTAACCTCTCAATGTTTACCTTTTGACCTATTTTTAACTGCAAATATCCATTATAAATTGCTTCCAAATGAGAAACAGTTGTACCGGTCATTGCAGTAAATACAACAGAATTAGGATAAGTTTGTAATACTTCTATACCTTTTGTTGTAACGGTAACTCCTGATAAGTATACACCAATATCAGTAACTACAAATAGATCATTTCTGTCAAGCTTAACTTCAGTATTGGTTTCATTACCATTTTTCTTAATATCAAAAGTATATTTACCTGAAGTATTAGATAGCATCTGCTCAACTCTCAGATAAGCAGGAGCCGGCGTAGATACACTACCATATTTTGCCTGTAAGCTTTTGAATATTGACCTTCCGCGGTCAGAACTTAAAACACCTGCAGCGGCTGCAGATATGCCAATATGGTTTACATTAATCGCGTTAGTGGTAGCAATAGCACCAACTATAAGAGCGAAGATTCCTAAAATGAACATTAACTTTTTCATACTTTATTAAAATTTAAAATTTATACTATTAAAAATTATTATTTATTAATTAAAAATTTGAAGATTATATTTAGTAAGATGTATCTTCAACATCTTCAATAGCACCAATGCCATTATCAGGACCATCAACACCCTGAACTTTTTCTTCAGAGCTAAGGTCGAATTCTACAGCATTCTCAGCACCAATTCCCTGGTTAGGATCTTCTCCTATCCCGGAAACGATACCTGGTATAAATTCAGCAGCAAGAGTTAAAGCACCGACTGCAATAACACCGGAACCGGCATCAGAGAGAAAAGCATTTCTTTTGCTTAACTCAGGCAATATTGCACCGCCTATCATCAAAGCTGCACCTTTAATCTTACCTGACATGGCAGGTAGTACTTTTGAAGCAAGAGCTTTAGCTGTAACAGCACCGGCAGAAACACCGGCTATTCTCATGCCTATAGTTTTAAAATTGATTTTTTGCATTTTCAAAATCTCCTATATTATGTTATACAATAAAAAGTTTGATTGGTCTTACCCGGATTAACGGATTAAAGATTTACCAATCTGAGCAACTTTTTTCTTAAGAGCTTCTTTGCGCAAACGCTCTCTCTTGCGTGCTTCTACTTCTTTTTTCCATGCTTTCACTTTTTCTATATAGTGTTCCATGGCAGCCACAGAAGCATTACTTTTTGGCTGTTTTGGTCTTTTTGGCATTTTTTTTGTCATTGTGAAATTTAATTAGATTAAT
>CAZMDE010000465.1:0-2277 GCA_964564355.1 uncultured Bacteroidales bacterium
CTCATTAATACGTTATTTAGAAGCGAATGAAGATCAGATAGATCAGTTGAAGTATGTTTTTACTTTGACAGAAAGAAAACTGGAATATGCAAATAAAAAAACAAGCCTGGTTGCTGCTGAAAAGGCTTTAATGTTTAATCTGGGAAATGCTAAGTACATCCTTACAGAAGAACAATACAGAAAGTATTTAAGAGTATTAAACGTTTCAAGATACAGCATCTATGATGAATATATGGCTAATAACCAATAATTCAATGGTATCTTAATGAAATAACGAAATGACATGAGGCTGTCCCGGATTCTTTTCGGGACAGTTTTTTTATGTCTCAAGCTGACCAACAAGGTCGGAAATTCTGGTAATTTTATGTCTGACCATATATTCCTCTATACCATCAAGCACTTTTACCGAAATATTTGGATCAATGAAATTTGCTGTTCCAATTTGAATTGCTGATGCACCTGCAAGTATAAACTCTATTGCATCAGTAGCATTCATAATACCTCCCATACCAATTACGGGTATATTGACAGCATTGGCTACCTGCCAAACCATTCTTAGTGCTACAGGTTTTACTGCAGGGCCTGACAATCCACCTGTAATTGTAGATAATACCGGTATTCTTTTTTCAGCATTGATAGCCATTCCCAATAAGGTATTTATAAGTGATACTGAATCAGCACCTTCAGATTCAACAGCCAGCGCTATTTCGACAATAGAAGTAACATTAGGAGAAAGTTTAACCATCAGTTCTTTGTGATAAACCTTTCTAACTTCTTTCACAACCAACGCAGCAGAAGGACAACTGGTACCAAATGCCATTCCACCTTCTTTCACATTAGGACAAGAAATATTCAATTCAATACCGGGAATTCCATCCAGCTCATTCAACATTTCTGCAGTGGCAATATAATCCTCCACAGTTGAACCGGAAACATTAACAAGTATATTAGTTTGTATATCCTTCAGTTCAGGATATATTTTTTCGATGAAATAATCAACTCCTTTATTCTGAAGACCAACAGCATTGAGCATTCCGGATGGAGTTTCCGCCATTCTTGGGTAGTCGTTTCCATTTCTGTTACGAAGAGTGGTTCCCTTCACAATAATACCCCCTATTCTCGATACGTCAAAAAAGTCATAAAACTCTGTACCATAGCCAAATGTACCCGATGCAGTCATAACCGGGTTTTTCAAATGTAATTTACTTAGCTGAACACTTAAATCTACCATTTCAATTTTGTAATATTAAATACAGGACCCTCAGTACACACACATAAATTGCCTTCTGTTGTTTCAGTTATACAACACAGACAAACACCAAAGCCACATGCCATTGTATTTTCCAGTGAAACTTCACAATTTATGTGATTTGCTTCAGCATAGGCAGCAACAGCCTTCATCATCGGTGTTGGTCCACATGTAAATATATGATCGAACTGTTTGCTTTTAAGAATTGAATGATTCGTTACAAAACCCTTTTCTCCAAATGATCCATCTTCTGTTGTACAATAAACATCAGCATACTTGCCCAATTCGTCTTTCTGGAGCAAATTAAGCTCGTTACGACCTCCGATGAGACAATTAATCTGTTGATATCCTTTAAGATGAAGCTGATGTGCAAGAAAGAGCATTGGAGCAATTCCAACACCGCCTCCAATTAATAGCAGAGATGCATTTTTATTTTCCGTTAAAGAAAAAGTATTGCCCAGGGGAAGAATACAGTTTAAAACATCATTTGCTTTAAGCGTTGATAATTTAATTGTACCGGCTCCAACCTTTTGAATCAACAGCCACATTTCATTTTTGTCTATATCAACAAAATTCACTGAAATAGGCCTTCTGAGGAAAGTTTCAGGAGAGTTTTCCACTTTAATTTCAACAAACTGTCCAGGATACATTGTTGGTAATGGTTCAGCTGAACTCATTATTAAAAGGAAATACTGATCATTCAATTGAATATTATCTCTGACAATAAGATCAAGAATGATTTTTTTAGATTTTATTTGCATTGATTAATCGAAATAAGGAGTAGTAGTAATACTCAGAAATCGACTACAAAAATACAACAATTATTTTGAATCAAATTCCTGAAATGTATTATCATCGAAATAAAGAATGATTTTAACAACATTTCTGTTATTTTTTTTGATGATATGTTCAATTGGCGGTTGAATTGAATTTGAGCTTATAACAGGATTATCATTTTGTATTATGGGTGGATTATGATGGCTATTTAACATTTCATTCTCTTTTGGAGTAGAAATCACTATAGTTTC
>CAZMDE010000466.1:0-738 GCA_964564355.1 uncultured Bacteroidales bacterium
ACTCTAAATTTAAAGCTTTTGGGTAACATATATAGCATGAGGCCATCTTACTTACTTGTATAACAGAAACCTTACTAAAGCGTTCTTTTAATTCAGTATTAACATTTTTAATGAAGTTAAAATAGTCCCCACCTTCAAGCCATTCAATAATATCAACCCAGATTGACCTTTTTTGATTATAGTCGTAAATGATGATTAAATTCTTGGTGATTCTATTCAACTCCGAATACATCAGTTTTCTGTCAGCTTCTTTTAATCCATGAGCTACATATGAAGAAATTGAAACGTCAAAGCTTTTATCCTCAAATGGTGTTCTCTCAAGAATACTAGTTTGTACGAAATTAATATCTCTGTTTTCGGCATGTTTTGAAGCAATACCAAGCATCTTTTCGGCAGGGTCTATCCCAGTAACTTTATGCCCCATTTGACTTAGTACTGAGCATAGGGCTCCTGTCCCACAGCCTACATCAACAATGCTTTCATATGCTGTTAGATTGACTTCGGAAAGGGCTCCATTTAGAGCTCGTTTGTAGTATCTTCTCTGATAATTGTAAAACAACCCATAAATTGGTGCTATTCTATCAAATATTCCTTTGAACTGCATAAATATTCATCCCTTACCTATCAGTAATTCTTAAATTTTAAGGCGCATTATTTCTGGAAAGCAATCAATATTAAATTGCTTACAAGACAAACATTTGGCTATATTTGGCGCGCTTTTAAACTCAATAGTAACAA
>CAZMDE010000466.1:748-2276 GCA_964564355.1 uncultured Bacteroidales bacterium
GGAAAGCAATCGATGTTATATTATTAATCTTTTTTTGATTGATTGGCGATTAATTATTTGTTGAGTTTGAACTCATTTCCAAGGCCACCTCTATGAAACTTTCAGTAATCTCAGGGTCAAACTGGATTCCTGCGCACCTTCGTATTTCATTAATGGCTTCCATTAAACTAAATATTTCTTTGTATGTGCGTTCACTTGTCATTGCATCGTAAGCGTCAGCAATACAAATCATTCTTGCCTGGATTGATATATCCTTACCACTCAATCCCTTGGGATAGCCTTGTCCGTCCCATCTTTCGTGGTGTTCTAAAACAAACGAAGCTATTTCAGAAAATTCATATACTGAGCTTAGAATTCTATATCCGATTTCCGAATGTCTCTTGATTTCATTAAATTCTAGTTGTGTAATTTCGCCAACTTTATTTAGAATCCCTTCATCGATTGCTATCTTTCCGATATCGTGCATAAGGCCTGCCAACCTTATTTTATTAATATCTTCATTATCAAAATGCATTTTTATGGCAAGTGCCTCGCAGAATTCTCCAACCCGTTTTGAATGAAGCATCTCACGCATATTTTTTTCATAAAGAGTATTCATAATCAAGTCTACGGTCCTGCTTCTCATGCTTGAGCTCTCATAAAGTTTCTGCTTGTACATATCATCTTCAGTAGTTTTTAATATTTCTTGGATATTTTGATCTATATCTTCTTTTGTTGCATGCCCAAACGAAATCGATATTGGAAGATTATTTAATTTATCTTCCAACAGATTTTCTCTTATACGATTTATGATTACCTCTGCTTCTTCTTTATTAGTATTTGGAAGCAGTGCAACAAACTCGTCGCCGCCCATTCTTGCTATGATATCATCTGAACGGCATCCGTTCTTGATTGCATTCGCAGCCTTCTGTAGAAGTTGATCGCCAGTAGCATGACCAAATGAATCATTAATAAGTTTTAAACCATTTGCGTCTCCCATAACAATTGTCAAAGGTAAATTTCTTCCTGTGTCCAATCTATTAATTTCTTCTTCGAAGAATCTTCGATTATAAAGACCGGTAAGTTTATCATGATAACTTAAATACTCGATATCCCTTATTGCCTCCCTTTTTTTTTTTTTTTTTCTAAATACTAATACTTCACCAGCTATTTCTCCATTTTCATTGCATATAGGGGCCGCGCTATCTTCTACTGACCTTTCGTTTCCATCTTTGCCAATCAATACTGTATGGTATTCTAATTCATTAATTTTTTTAGTAAGAATAACTTGCTTAACTATATTTTCGCACCTTTCGTGCGTGACTTCGTGGACAATATTGAATATCTTTTCGACTGGTTGCCCGATTGCGTCCTCGGCTTTCCATCCTGTGAGTGTTTCTGCGACTTTATTCACGAATAATATATTGCTGTTTATATCGCACGAGATAACAGCATCTCCAATTGATAATAAAGTTGCTTGGTAAAGCTGTTTGTCTATATAATAAGCCTTTTGCATCATAATAAGTGCCGCTTGCGTTGAAATCTCAGT
>CAZMDE010000467.1:0-1696 GCA_964564355.1 uncultured Bacteroidales bacterium
CCACAAACAGGAATTACCTGACCTGTTACGTATGTAGATAAGTCAGATGCGAGAAAAACAGAAACATTAGCTATATCCTCAGGTAATCCTATTCTTTTCAGAGGAATCTTTTCTATCCAGTTATTTTTAATTTCATCTGGGAGCTTTGATGTCATATCAGTTGCTATAAATCCCGGAGCAATTGCATTACATCTTATGTTACGGGAGCCGAGTTCCTGGGCAACTGACTTGGTAAACCCAAT
Organism: uncultured Bacteroidales bacterium; assembly: GCA_964564355.1. Taxonomy (GTDB): domain Bacteria; phylum Bacteroidota; class Bacteroidia; order Bacteroidales; family JAGODS01; genus CAZMDE01. The sequence goes on from CAZMDE010000467.1 coordinate 243, forward strand.
TATTCCGGCTTTGGATGCAGAGTAATTCGACTGACCGCCATTGCCTTCTATCCCGACAACTGAACTCATATTTATAATAGAACCAGAACGCTGTTTTAGCATTATCTTTTGAACACATTTCACAAAGTTGAATACAGATTTAAGATTAACTTTAATAACCAGGTCCCAGTCGGCTTCTGTCATTCTCATAAGAAGATTATCCCTGGTAATTCCTGCATTATTTACAAGAATATCAATTGTTGTGAAATCTTTCTGCAATTCTTCTACAAGTTTCTCAGTTTCAGTAAATGAACTTGCATCTGAGGCATAACCCTTGCATTTAAGTCCGAGTTTCTGAACCTCCTGCTCAAGTGATTTGGAATTATCATCATAATGAACATCTGAAAATGCAATATTTGCACCTTCTTTTGCAAACCTTAGAGCTATAGCCCTGCCAATACCCCTGTTGGCTCCGGTTATTAATGCTGTCTTATTTTCTAATAATTTCATATCTTATGGTTTTAATTGTTTTTTGACAGCCCAAAATTAATATAAATTCAGATAACTGATTTATATGTCTTTGATATTTATCAATCAACCCGCTTAATCTTATTTATATTTTGTCTTATGTAATTGATGTAGGTTTACTCCGATGTTTTGTATTAATTCCCTTATTAATTTGATGCTTATTTTGAAAATTAAATCGGTATAAATAAAACTTTGAATTTTTTAAAAGGGATGACATCGCTCCAAGCGATGTCATCCCTAATGTTTGCAGCAATTATTTTAACTCTACATATTCCCGACTTCCATCCGGAACCATACAGTCTATATAAGGAGAAAATTCGGAAGATATTAAATATTTTATTTAAAAGCCGGAGCGAGAACGCTCAGCCTAACAGGGGTTAGACCTGTAGCGAAGCTTCTATTTTGATTTTATAACCTAACTTATTCATCATCTCTAAACAATCATCCCAAAACAAACCAAATGCTTTGACATCAGCTAATCCGATACGACCTAAAATTTCATTCAGTGTCTTAGTTTCATTTTCCTGATATTTTCCACGCATTATCGCATTTTCAGACCAGTCAACAAGGTTTTCCAATGTTATCTTATGTTGCATATAACTTAATAGTTTTTTTGCAACTATCTGTTTATTTATTATCATAGCTTATACTTTTTTATGACCTTTATCAATAGGATATTTTTCATGAATTTCAACTAATTTCCCTTCAGGATTACATATTTCCTGGTAAAACTTAATAGTGTTTTCTTTATTGTCAACTTCCTTAACATAATGAGCTTTCCAACCTGATTTACCTTTTATCTCAAACCAATAAATTCTTCCTCTATCTTTAGTTTCTTTATAATTGCGAAACTTTTTCTCATTATCTTTTCTTTTAACATCCATTTTGATGAATCAATGTATTTATTTTCTGCAAAATTACCCTTTTTTATTAAAACTTCAATTATT
>CAZMDE010000467.1:1706-2274 GCA_964564355.1 uncultured Bacteroidales bacterium
CTATTAGTTATTCACTATTTTCATCTCATCAGGAACTTTACAGTCTATAAATGGAGAAAATTAGGAAGATATTTAACCCAGGAAATAAAATATTGATTATTTCATCGGATTAACAATACTCAACTTATTGCTTATCCCCTTAAAGTCATCAACATTAGCAGTAATAAGCTGTAAATTCCTTTGAATTGCCGTAGCAGCAATAATGGCATCAGGAAGTTTTATCTTTTTGCTTTGTTTGATTTTAATAACTTCCCCGACAATATTATCATCAAGGTTCAAAATTAACATTTCCTTACAAAGCTTCCTGATGAATTCCTTTTCTTCAGCTTTCTTAAAGTTAAATCCTAAAGCTTCTATATAAGTGATAACAGAGATATATAAAACAGATTTAACATTAGCAATATCATCAATCTTTAACTTCTTTTGCGAAAGGTAAATCAGAATATTTGTGTCTAATAATTTATTCCCATTCATCTCTTAGTTTTTTTTGCCATTCAACAGGATTAAGATTTTTAAAAAGCATATTCTCATTGATTGAGTCCAAAATCGCTTTTATGCTTTTAAACTG
>CAZMDE010000468.1:0-2274 GCA_964564355.1 uncultured Bacteroidales bacterium
GACTCCGGTTGTTCAAGCATCAATGAAGTTAATATCTGGGAAATTTGTTGCATTTATTAATATAACTGCGATTAGACCTGATGTTATGGATAAATTTAATTTTGTTGTTTCTGAAGGACAGGGTCGTATTTTAAGTAAGGACGACGGAAATGCTGTAGTATTTGGATTTTCTGTGCCACAGCAGTTTTTTAACCCCAAATCCAGAGGAGGATATTATGGCGGAGAAGGCCAGAAGCCGCCAATTGATGTTTTGACTGCGAAAATACTTGGAACTTTTGACATGAGTTATGGAGAAAAAAACCCAATGGGTTCAAGCTCTCAAAGCGATAAAAAGCAAACTAAACTTTTTAAAATTGACGGAGTTGGAATCTTAAAGCAATCAAATGATGAAAAGGATTATTCTGTTTACATGAATCTTGCTAACTTAAAAAAAATAGTACGTGAAGCTTCAAAAGGACAGGTAAATAAAGGGAGCATGTATGGAATAGTGCCTGATTTATCAAATGGTTATCAACAAGTAATGGTTAAGGTAAAGGATATAAACGATGTTGAAAGAGTACAGAAACAAATAAAGGCGATGGGACTGGGTGCTAGCAGCCTAGGAGATATATTGAAAAGTATGCAGAAAACGGCGCAAACAATGCAGGCTGTTTTAGGTGGAATTGGAGCAATATCGTTACTTGTGGCAGCTCTAGGTATAACTAATACAATGATAATGTCTATTTATGAGAGAACAAGAGAGATAGGTATTATGAAAGTTTTAGGCTGCGTTTTAACGGATATCAAGAAGCTTTTTCTTCTTGAATCTGGGTTAATTGGTTTTATGGGAGGCATTGTTGGAATTATTTTCAGCCTTTCTGCTTCTTTTTTGATGAATAAGTTTGGTTCAAGCATTTTGGGGGCATTTGGTACTGGCATGCCACCTGTGCCAGGTGAGGAACCTAATAAAGTGTCTATAATACCTTTGTGGTTAATGCTTTCTTCTATTGGGTTTGCTACATTAGTAGGATTATCCTCTGGTTATTATCCCGCAAGAAGAGCAATGAAGCTAAGTGCGTTGGAAGCTATTAGGACAGAATAGAATATTTAACACCTTTTGAATATATACAAAAAAAGTGGCATATGCCACTTTTTTATCACATTTTATTATTCAATACTGCCTTTCACCTTAAGTCTTGCAACGGCTCTGTTTAATGCAGCTTTCGAACGTGCATGCTCTACTTTATCAATTTGAGCATTAAGCCTATGCATTGCTCTATCCAAAGCTGCCTTCGCTCTAGCTTCATCTATTTCATCAGGCCACTCTGCTGCATCAACAAGAAGAATGGTACTTTCTTTTGAGACCTCCATATAACCAGATGTAACGGCTGCTTCAATGCATTTACCATCATGATTAATTTTTATAGGACCAATAGCAATAGCGGCAACCATTGGAATATGGTTTGCAAGAATTCCAATTTCACCTTCTGGAGTTTTTACAATAATCGATTCTACATAATCAGCATAAAACTTTCTATCAGGTGTTACAATCTCGAGCTTAAATTTGATTGGCATTCTCCATCACCTACATTTCTTTAGCAGCTTCATAAACTTCATCAATAGACCCTTTCATATAAAAAGCAGCCTCAGGAATATTATCCATCTTACCATCAATTATTTCTTTAAATCCTCGTATAGTCTCTTTTACAGATACATATTTACCCTCATATCCTGTATAGTTTTCAGCAACGTTAAAGGGCTGAGAAAGATACTTCTGAATTTTTCTTGCTCTGTAAACAGTCAATTTGTCATCATCACTAAGCTCATCCATGCCTAATATTGCAATTATATCCTGCAATTCTTTATATCTCTGTAGTATTTCCTGCACTCTTCTAGCTACAGCATAATGCTCCTCACCAACTATTCTTGGGTCAAGAATCCTTGATGTAGAGTCGAGTGGATCAACGGCAGGGTATATACCCAACTCGACAATCTGCCTTGATAATACAGTTGTTGCATCAAGATGCGCAAAGGTTGTTGCAGGAGCAGGGTCAGTCAGGTCATCAGCTGGTACATATACAGCTTGAACCGAAGTAATAGAACCTTTCTTCGTAGAGGTTATTCTTTCTTGAAGATTACCAACATCTGTAGCAAGTGTCGGCTGATATCCTACAGCGGAAGGTATACGACCTAATAGGGCTGAAACTTCTGAACCGGCTTGTATAAATCTAAAAATATTATCTACAAATAAAAGTACATCCTGTCCTAATTCATCTCTAAAATATTCAGCCATTG
>CAZMDE010000469.1:0-2271 GCA_964564355.1 uncultured Bacteroidales bacterium
AAGCACTTCAGCAAAAGTCAGATTTTCAGGTTCCCATTTAAACTCAATAATATGACCTTCTGAACTTGGCTTAACCTTTTGAACATATAATTTTATATCCTGATTATTATGAGCAATTTGTTTTGTCAGATTGCCCGACTTCCATCTCCTTGCATTTCCTATAAGGCAGTTCCATTGACAGGATGCCGTTTGCTGAAAAGCAAGACTCATTTCTGTATGTGGAAAAACAGGATTTAGGCAGAATATCTCAATAACAGAACCCTCATTATTGTCTTTCTGAAACAATAATCTCGCCTGTATAACTTTAGTATTATTAAAAATCAGCAAAGACTCCTTAGGTAGAAAATCTGCAATATTTTCAAATCTACTTTCCTTTATTTTGTATTCTGATAACTGATTACTATTCTCACATACCAGTAATTTTGAACCATCCCTCTTCTGCAAAGGATATAGAGCTATCCTGTCTTCAGGCAGCTCGTAATCATAGTTTTCAATATTTATCTGCGATGGGTCTATAATCATAATAACTCTGGAACAGGATATGAAATCATAGAGCAAAATTAGCAGATTTAATTATAAATCTCTCCTATTGAAATCTTATATAATTATTATTAATAACTTTGTACGTTTTAAATCTTAATGGATATTTTTGAACAGAAAACTTAAATTTTCAAGTTTTATTTTTTTTAATGAAGAAGAATCTTCTGAATTATATTAAAACATTAGTAGTATTGATATTGCTGTTTCTAATAACAGTATATATCAGGTTTGCCTATATAAGCTTTAATGTTCCCAGCAGTAATCAGGGGCATCTTGTGTTGCTGACAAGCCTCGATAATCTATTCGAACGCGGACTTGCAGCATGCTATTACAGCCCGATACAGACATGGCATAATAAAGGCGATAAGCTGATAACCTATTATAAAAGGCTTGAAGATTCAAAGGGAGAAAATTTCTACGTTTCTCATCCTCCGTTTGCATTTCTTTTTACATATAGTGTTTTCAAGGTTTTGAACATTTATCCCAACCAGGTAAGTTTGCAGATAATAGGAATGATATTGCACCTTATAGGTGCTGTTTTTATATATCTTATTGTTCTTGTATATTTTGATAAGAAAGGATTAGTGCTGTTTTTCCCTGCAATAATCTCTTACATAACTTATCTGTTTTTCCCTGTATTATTGCATCTTCATTTGTTTCACGTATTCAGCGAAACATTCGTTCAGCCAATATGGATAATCAGCATATATTACCTTCTGAGAATGTTCAAATCTCAGAAGAAGATTTCTCTTTTAAAATATCTGGTTCTCGGATTGCTTATATTCCTTATGATTTATACTGAATGGCTCGGAATATTTTTTGCTTTTTCTGTATGCTTTGTATGTATTTATTACAGGGAAAAAGAAGTTAAATATATAAAGATATTACTGACAACTTTAGTATCCTGCATCCTGGCTGTTTCATTGATTGTTATTCAGTACAGTCAGATTGACGGCTTATATTCCCTGATGCAAAGCATGAAGAACAGGTTTATTGAACGCAGCGGATTTTTCGGGAATTATTACAGTGAGCAGCATTTAGGAATATTCAATCCTCAATCCTATTTGTTACTGCTAAAGCAGATAAATAATCTGTTAGGTGGCTTTGGGTACTTGTTTCTTGGAATGTTTTTAATAATAGTTTTCATGCAATTAAAGCATAAGAATTATTCTTTCCGACTGACAAGAGAAGCAAAGAATTTATTTATTCTGTGTGTGGTGCCGCCTGTTTTATACTTCATTGTTTTCTTCAATGTCAGCATAATTCACTATATTTATGTAGCCAAATTCGGAGTTCCGATTTCCTTATTAATAAGCGTATTATATGAGAAATTGATTTTATCCTTTTCATTAAAGAAAACAAAGATACTGGTTATACTTTTTGCTGTAATTAAGGTCGCTGTTGTTATTGTTTCAGTTTATATTTTCGTAATCAAAGCACCTGCTGATAATAATTCTCTGTATTTAACAGATGTTTCCGAAATAATTCAAACTAATTCAAATGATGACGAAGCAATTTTCATAAACATCAAAACCAGGGCATACAATCCTCTGCCTTCAATAACTTACGAAGCTAAACGTAACTTAATGCATGCCGATAATCTTTATCATGCACAAAGATTGCTTGCTTCAAAAAATAAAACCAAAGGAGTTTTTTATATGTTTGACCAGAAGAAAAACTTCTATTCAATTAAACATTTTGAACTAAAACAATCCTTTAACAATAAAAATA
>CAZMDE010000470.1:0-2266 GCA_964564355.1 uncultured Bacteroidales bacterium
GTAATATTTTTTTAAAAGTAACTACTATTTTATTCGATATAATCTCTATTATACCAGCTTAGCTGTTAATGTCACATTAATTGCAGCAAGAGCTTTTGAAACAGGACAGCCTTTTTTAGCATTCTCTGCCAGTTCCTGGAACTTCTCATTTGATATGTTTGGAACTTTTCCATCCAATTCAATGTGACTGCTCATAATCTGGAAACCGGCATCTGTCTTATCTATCGATACAGTTGCTTTTGCCTTTAGTTCAGTTGCTGTAAAGCCTGCTGCATCAAGCTGAAAGCTTAACGCCATAGAAAAACAACTTGCATGAGCTGCTGCTATCAGTTCTTCCGGATTAGTTCCGGCTTTGCCATCCTCATTCTGAAAACGTGTTACAAAAGAATAAGGTATTTCCTTAAATGCTCCGCTTGTTGATGAAAAAGCACCTTTACCTTCCATTCCTGTGCCTTTCCAAATTGCTGTTGATGTTCTTTTTAATGCCATATTATTATAGTTTTATTATTAAAATTACGGTTGTAAAACTATCAAAAAAAGGCATTCCCTTATATGTAATAATTGTTAAATATTGTTAACCTCTAAAGAATATAGCTTTTATTATCATACCGGCCATTTTGGGATTTTCCTTTAAACGGCGGGTGCAATAGGCAAACCATTTTACTCCGTAAGGCACATAAACCCTCATCTGATGTCCTTTGGAAACTATGCTCTGCCTGAGTTCGGGTGTTACTCCATATAGCATCTGAAACTCATACATGTTTTTAGGCACATTATATTTCTCTATTAGTTTATAAGCTCCGTCAACCAATGGTTTATCATGTGTTGCAATACCTACATAGATTTTATTTTTAAAAAGAAAATCAAGGTCATCAAGGAAATGCTCATTAATTTCTTCATATTCCTTATAAGCAATCTGCTTGGGTTCAGTATAAATACCCTTGCAAAGCCTGTAATTTAAAGGTATTTCAGCAGAATTCAGATCTAACATCTTCTCTATGTCATTCTTTGTCCTTTTCATGTAAGCCTGGATTACTAAACCAACATTTTTAGGAAATTCCTTTTTTAATCTGCGGAAAAGGTCTATTTCCATGTCTGTGCACTGACTATCCTCCATATCAACACGGACAAAATTATTGTATGAAGCAGCTTTTTTCACGACCTCTCTTATATGCTGATAACATATTTCCTTATCAATCAGCAATCCGAACATAGTTGGCTTCAGAGAATAATTACCTTTAATATTGTTCTTCTCAGCAGTTTCTATAACATTAAGGTATTCATTCTTATTATATTCCGCCTCATCAAGTGTCTTGATAAATTCTCCAAGCACATCAAGAGTTGATACTATACCCTGTTGATTGAGTTCTTTGCAGGCTGTAACAGCATTATCCAATGTTTTTCCTGCAACATATCTTTTTGAAAACACCCATACAAAACCCTGCGGCATATATGGTAGCACCGTAGCAATAGTTTTATTTAACATATAAAATAATTTAAATTTGAATTATGGTGCGAAATTATATCTTTTGTTAATTAATTAACAATAAAATTATTTTATTTCACTATTTTAGTTTTAGTATTAATTATTCAAAAGTAACTTGAAACTTTAAACTCGAAACTAAAAAACATTACCTTTGCATTACATTTAATTAAAATATTCAACAATGAATGATAACACAGATAGTAGTAACAAAAACGGTTATATTAAATCAGATATATACAATCCTGAACTCGTTGAAAAAATTGCTTTTCATTATAAAGAAATCTTAAAAATTATTGGAGAAGACACCGATAGGGAAGGATTATTAAAAACCCCTGAAAGAGTTGCAAAAGCAATGTTATTCATAACTCAGGGATATGACCTGCCTAATCCTGAAGATGTTCTTAAATCCGCCAAGTTTAAGCAGGATTACAGAGAAATGGTAGTTGTAAAAAATATTGAAATTTATTCGCTTTGCGAACATCACATGCTGCCGTTTTATGGAAAGGCGCATGTTGCATACATACCTAATGGCTACATCGTAGGATTAAGCAAAATACCCAGGGTGGTTGATATTTTCTCAAGGAGGCTTCAGGTGCAGGAACGCTTAACTTCACAGATTAAAGAATGTATACAAAAAACCCTCAGACCTTTGGGAGTTGCTGTGGTCATTGAAGCTCAGCATCTGTGCATGCAGATGCGCGGTGTACAGAAGCAAAATTCTATTGCTACTACCTCAGACTTTACCGGTGCTTTCCTTAAAAATGAAACCCGCACAGAATT
>CAZMDE010000471.1:0-2265 GCA_964564355.1 uncultured Bacteroidales bacterium
AAAAATCATTTTCGAGCACGCCTGTTTTGCGGTAAATACCTATAGCATCCAGTTGGTTAGATGCAGCATTCTGAAAAACATCGAGCAATAATGTTTCGGTGCCGCCACGGTTCAGTGAGCCTAATAAGTATGCAACCTTCATAATTATTTCACATAAGATTGACCATAAATACTGCTTGCTTCTTTCATTTTAATGACGTGACTTTCATTAAAATTAGGATTTCTTAAAGTGAAATCTTCATCGAAGCAATTTTCAGAATTCATTTTTGATTTTTGTTTTGCAATATATGCTTCCAATGAACAAATAACTTTTGCAGGATTTCCGAAAGCAACCGAATTAGATGGAATATCTTTTGATACTATGCTCCCTGAGCCTATTATCACATTATTTCCAATTATTACACCTGGTAAAATTACAGAAGATGCTCCAATAAATACCTTATCTCCTATAGTTGTGTTTGCAATTTTTGTATAATTCAAAAAAATCTTTGTACTTGCATCGTGTGCCAATATATGTACATTAGGAGCTAATATAACATCATTTCCAATTTCAATATGCCAACAATGTGAGGGATCAATTATTACACCTGACATTCTAGTTAAGTTTTTTCCAACTTTTAATCCTCTCTTAATGAGTTTTTCCAAGGGTTGCTCACCACGTATTCTGTTAAGTATTTTTTTTATAAAGGCCATATTTTTTAAAGATTTTTGTTGTGACATATAACTGTTTTAAAATTCCATAATAATGGTTTATTGACCAAATAGGAGCATTATATAATAACCAAAATGATTTATTCTGGTTTGAAAAATCAACTTTTTCTATTTGTCTTTTCACAAGGTCTTTTTGAGCATTCTGAAGTCTATATCTCAGTAAGGTATATAAGCGTAACAAATCAAGTAGTTTCTTTAAATCTTTATTTTTAAGTTCTTCTACTTCTAAATAATCAAGATTAAAAATAAAATGTATTTTCGGCTCATATAGCTTATCCTGAATTACTCCACGCGTATTGACTTCCACATCTTGATTGTAGTTAGAAAGTTGTTTATTTAAAAATGCTACTTTATATTTCAAAGCAATTCTAACCCACAAATCAAAATCTTCTCCTAATTTTAACTGGGGTTTAAATCCATTCAACTCGTTAAATATTGTTTTTGGAATTATTACAGATCCAGTCCAAAGTGGCATCCACATATTATGTGCATAAGTCTTGAAATAATCAATATATCCACTTTTAAATGATGCTGGTACAGCTATTTTTGCAGGAATAAACTGTTCATTTCTAACTTTATAGTATCCACTCCCATAAATTCCAGCATCAGGAAATTCCTCTATTACTGTTTTCATTTCTTCCAAAAATGTTGGTTCCCACCAGTCATCAGCATCCAAAAAGCAAATATACGGAAATTTAGCCAGCTTTACACCATTGTTACGGGTCGTAGAAACTCCCTGATTTGGCTGTTCAAAAATTTTTATTTTTGCATATAATTCAGGATTCTTTTCTCCTAACTCAAAACTCGTAACTCTTAACTCTTCTAAGCTGTCGTCAGTTGAACCATCGTCAATTACTATTAGCTCATACTCTTGATAAGTTTGAGATGCAACCGATTGTATCGCTTTAGCTATGTAAGGTGCTTTATTGTAAAGAGGGATAATTATGGAGAACACGTTTGGTATTGATTAGTGGTGCGGCTTTAAAATCAAGAATTATAAGCATTATGATTGGAAAGCATATTTTTTAAAATAATGGTAGAAAAAATTATAAACCATTGGATAAATATTCAGTTTTTTACGCCCTTCTAAATTAAAGAAAAGAGTTGCGAGTTTATCTCTGCCCATTAATATTTCCAATTCTTTAAAATCATCTAAACTACCATAATTCAATATTGTTTCTACAAGTGCATTATCACTTATTTCCACCTTTTTATCCTGTGGTGTATACCAAAATAAGTCCCTGTGTTTCAGTATAAATTCTTTTAATTCGGGTGAGCGCATTATGTTATAGTTTTTGAAAAATTACAATGCAAATATACCTAATTTTTATGAGATATGCAATTAAATAGAGTGTACCTCGAAGAGATATTGTTGGCGATTTTTTGTATTAGCGTGAGGCTTTGCGAACCACCCGTTAATGCAAAATTTCTTTTAATTTATTTTCTAATCGTTCGAAAAATCCATAAATATGCTCAGCTGCATTGGGCTGGAATACGGGCTGATTTACAAACTCTTGATAAGCTTGTGGATTTTCGTTTAAAAACTTGATTTTA
>CAZMDE010000472.1:0-945 GCA_964564355.1 uncultured Bacteroidales bacterium
TACATTTCCAATTGCATCTGTAGCAACTGAATTTGCAAATGCATTAATCTGTCTTTGAATTACCCAATCTGGATTTGTTTCTTTTTCTGTAGTTCTAACCCAGTCCCAGTCTAAATTTATATTTTGTGCATAACAAAAATTAAATGTGAATAATACAAAAATTAAAATGTAAAAATTTTTCATAATTATCAAGTTTTAAATTTGCTTATATTTCTGTTAACTTTATATTTTCAATTTTTAATAAACTTTTTTACACTAATCCCTTCTTTAGATGTAAGTTTTATAAAATACAACCCGCTTTTAAATCTTTCTACATTATATTTTATTGCGTATTCTCCTTTTTGCTTTTCTTCACTAACAAGCATTCCAATTTCATTACCTATTACATCGTAGATTTTAATTTGAATTTCAGATTTATCTGGGATTTGGTATTTGATATTTGCAATTTCCCCGGCAGGGTTAGGGTAAATCATTAAATTACTGCTCTTCTCAATATTATTTTCTTTCACTGATACTATTGAGGATAATTTTGCTAAAAATATATCCCCTTCTCCTTGTCCTGTTAGAATTATAGAACCGAAGGCTCCGGATGGTGAAGTAAATTCACCAGTAATAAATATATTACCGAGTTTGTCTGCAGAAATGGATTCTGGGTAATTGCTTTCAACCATATTTGTCCATAGCACATTTCCACTAGGATTAATACAAACATTAAACATTTTGCCTAATATGCTACTTCTTAATGTGTCAGTATCAAATATAAAATAATAACCACTAAATATTCCTGTCATATATATGTTACCTTTTATATCTGATGTAATCGAACTAACCCAATTACAATCTTGTGCTCCTTTTGCCCATTCTAATTTACCTGTAGAATCATATTTAGCTATAAATAAAGTACTATTACAATAATCGTAACTAACATAACTACCCTCCATTTCT
>CAZMDE010000472.1:955-2257 GCA_964564355.1 uncultured Bacteroidales bacterium
GTGTTAATATATACGAATCAAACCATACAGAATCTGTTCCTAAGTATCCGGCTATATAAATATTATTATAAATGTCAGAAATAACATTTGTTGCACTGCATTCCCCTTTAGCAGTTTTTCCCCAAATAGCCTTTCCATCTTTATTATATTTTACAAGGAACATACTCCAGTTATCAGTATATAATGTGATAATACCAGATGTGATGTTGCCAAAATTTATATATGAACCTCCAAATCCTCCTGCAACATATATATTTCCTGATGCATCTACAGATACGGAATTTGATTGCGCTCCTGAGCCATGTGCGATTGGTCGTTCTGCCCAAATAGCTTTGCCGTCCTTATTGAATTTTGCAATAAATATTTCCCTGAGAGCAAAACCCTTATAAAGAATAATAGAATCAAATTGAATTTTAGAACTTTGAAAATATCCTGTAATTATTACATTACCGGCAGCATCAGTAGTAATTGAACTAATTACATCATAACTACTATCTCCTCCTGCTTTTTTCGCCCATATTACTTTACCATTTGTATTATACTTCACTATAAAAGCTCCTCCCCATAAGCTGTCCTGCAAAGTAATCTCACCAAATTTGATTGAATAATCCCTGAAATTTCCACCTATATAAGCATTTCCTGATTTATCTGTTGCAACTGCCCAAACTCCAACTCCGGTGCAATTAGCTGCACTTCTTGCCCATTTAACATTACCATCTGTATCATATTTTACAAGAAAAATATTCTGGGATATAATGTTAGTGTCAGCATTATACAATGTATCTTTCCCAAAAATGATTTTATGACTTTGAAATTCTCCGGCTACAAATACATTTCCGGTAGAGTCAACTGCTACACTTTGACCCACATCACTTGAATCTCCTCCCGCACTTTTCGCCCATAACCATTCTGGCGTTTGCGCATAACAATAGACTGAGAAAAAAATAAATTGTATAATGATAATCAAAAATATTACAAACTTTTTCATGACTTAATTTATTAAAATCTCTTCTGTCCTAAGATTTTTACATTCTGTTTAATCAGTCTAATCAGTGTCCCATTTTTTTCTTTGTGTTCCTTTGCGCTTCGAATTTTATCCCGAGTTTTTTCGGGATGTTCTTTGCGGTAAAATATTAGTTTTTTATTGTTCTTTGCTTATTGTTAATTGCTTTTATGTTCTTCGTGGTAAATATTTAATCTGACAAATCTGACAAATCTGATAATCGTTTTATTGAATAATCATTTTTCTATGAAACTCCTCCTTTTCCGTCTTCACATTAATAAAGTACACCCCACAGCAAC
>CAZMDE010000473.1:0-2254 GCA_964564355.1 uncultured Bacteroidales bacterium
CATCTTTTATCGCATTTGCAAGACCTTCTGCCTTTTGCATAGAGAGATTGAGCACGTGAAAAGCAAGCCTTTGGGCGGTTTTATGACCGATGCCAGGCAGCTTTTCGAACTCTTCTATAAGCTTGGCTACAGGGGCTGCATAAAAACTCATATAGTTTTTTCACCTTTCTACTTGAGACAGACATTTCTATTTAAAAACAGACATTTCTACTTAAAAACAGACCTGTCTGCTTAAAACAGACCTGGAATTCCTCCTAAACCGCCTGTAAGTTTTCCCATCTGATCACTTGACATCTCGTCAGCTTTTCTTAGAGCCTCGTTTACAGCAGCAAGTATTAAATCTTGAAGCATTTCAACATCATCAGGGTCAACTACTTCAGGTTTTATGCTTATTTCTTTTATTTCCTTTTTACCTGTAGCAACAACAGTAATAGCTCCACCTCCTGCGCTTGCTTCAACAGTCTTGTCCTTAAGCTCTTCTTGCATTTTTTCCATATCTTTTTGCATTTTCTGAGCCTGTTTCATCAAGTTACCCATATTTCCCATGCCCCCGCCAAATCCACCGCCGGGGAATCCGCCTCTTGCCATTTTCAATTACCTCCTGAAATTCTTATCCTCTTTATTATATAGTATTACTAGCTGGTTATACAATATATTTTTCCACAATTACTACATTCATCACAAATTTTCTATCACTCACCTATCACACATTTTCATTACTCATCAATTAGGTCAAAGGGTACATCTGCAGAAATCGCATGGGCTTTGAGTTTATCCAAAGCAGAATCTTTCTTTTCTATTGGCGTAGATGAAACTGGTGTCTGTCCATCATCTGACATGCACTTGATTCTGATTTGGCTACCAGCAACTTTCGCTGCTGCAGCTTCTAGCAACTCAGTGTTCTCTGCTTTGGATACTTGAACCATATTTAATTTGTTAGAACTTGCAAAAACAATGATCATTATGTTATCAGAAGAAATATATGCTTTTGTGCCAAGTAGATAAGCATAAAGAGCCATTCTACTTTGCGATTTTATTTCAGCAATTACAGAAGGCCATTCTATAAATTCCTTACCAGGCTTAAAAATAGCCTTGGGTGCACTTTGCTGCTTATTGGATGCTTCAGCTGCACTAATATTCCGATTTGTAGTCATATCAGATCCGGCAGCATTTCTTCCATTACCAGAAGATGCTTGTACAAATTCACCGCTGGCAATTTTGCGTTCAAGTGCTGATAATCTCGCTGCTAGATTGTCAGAGGTTACTTTGAAGTCTCTTTGACATATTCTTATAAGTCCAACTTCAAGGAGTATTCTAGGATGTGCCGACCATTTCAATGAAGCTTCGAGGGAAGAAAGCTCTTTGATAATATCGACTATTGTACCCTCTTCAAATAATGTGCATTGATTTTGCATTAATGCAAGAGTATCTCTTGAGCCTTCTATAATATCTTCAGGTTTTCCGGTTACTTTGCAAACGAGTAAGTTGCGATAATGAGTAATCAAATCAGAGGTGAACTGAGTAATGTCCTTGCCATCCATTATTAAATTTTCAATCATTTCTAAAAGAATATTTATATTACGCTGATGAATTGCCTCTACTATATCAGCAATAAAGGTATCTTTTACGATACCAACTACTGAAAGCACATTTTCGTAACTGATTTCATTATTGCCAAGTGATATGCATTGATCAAGAAGACTAATGGCATCTCTCATGGCTCCATCAGCAAGCTTGGAAATCAAACGTAAAGAATCTTTTTCGATGCTCACATTATTAGCTTGCGCAATTTTATCCAATCTTCCAATTATACTATCAACAGTTATTCTACGAAAGTCAAATCTTTGGCAGCGAGATAGGATAGTAGCAGGAAGTTTATGGGGTTCAGTGGTGGCTAATATAAAAACTACATGGGAAGGTGGCTCTTCAAGCGTTTTGAGTAAAGCATTAAAAGCTCCTGAGGAAAGCATATGAACTTCATCTATAATATATACTTTAAATCTAGCTCTAGATGGTGCATAAATAACTTCATCCCTAATTTCTCTTATGTTGTCTACACTATTGTTGGAGGCAGCATCTATTTCAAGTACATCAAGAATGTTACCAGCCATTATACCTGTACAAATCTCACATTTGTTACAGGGATCACCATTCATAGGATTAAGACAATTGATAGCTCTTGACATGATATGCGCCATAGACGTTTTACCTGTACCTCTAGTACCACAAAAAAGATAAGCGTGAGCTATCCGAT
>CAZMDE010000474.1:0-921 GCA_964564355.1 uncultured Bacteroidales bacterium
TCAGCAGAACATTATATTTCGGTTGATATTTCTTTATTAATGTATTTTCAAGCAATAGAGCATCAAATTCAGTTTGCACTACAATATATTTTATATCAGCTATCCTGCGGACAAGAACTATCAGCTTACCGCTTTGCAGGTCCTTTTTAAAATATGATGCTACCCTTTTCTTTAGATTCTTTGCTTTACCTACATATATAATATTCCCTTTTTCGTCAAAGTATTGATAAACACCCGGATTACCCGGCAGATTCTTTACTATATTTATTAAATCCTTATCTGGTTTCATATTTTGAAGACAAAGACAAAATTAACATTTTAATATAAACTTTTTAACGCAGAGTATATTCTTTAAATATATTTGTAATGTTGTTTGTCATGCTGAGCGAAGTCGAAGCATCTATTAAGTATTCCCCTTACTTACGACTTACGACTTGATACTTACGACTAATTTTAAATATAATTTTCCCCACCGGGTATAAGGTATTTATTTGTTTAATGCTTCACACTCTATTGATTTATTATTGCAAAATAATTCCATTATAAAGCCCTGAAAGGGCTTAAAACACTAGCACAGGGCAACGCCCTGTGTAATCAATACAAACTATATTCCAAGCCCTGTAGGGGCGACATCTTTGTATATAAGTTTATTCATACAATCTTCTTATGTTATTTTTTCTATTATTAAATAAGAATCCAAGATAAAAACCCCAAAATAAACTTAATCAAAATTAATCCAAATCCATAAATCCCTGTAAAGAATATTGCTGATTCGTATTTTTCTATTGCTGATTCTCCCATTACTTTTGCTAATATAACATACATCGTACAAAGTATAAATCCTATTAAACTATTATATAAGACAATGAATAATGTAAAAACCAATAAAATTACACTAAACATCCTTGTTTCAGCTTCAAC
>CAZMDE010000474.1:931-2215 GCA_964564355.1 uncultured Bacteroidales bacterium
CTTTTGGAAATATTTTATTTAAAAATTTAAACTTTCCCTCATAAACTTTTTCTAATGTTATATTTGGTTTCTTGCTTATAGGTTTAATCAGATATTTACTACGATTAGAAACTTTTAACAAAGGATGCAAAACCTCTATCCATTCCTCAAATGTCGTCCTCTTGCTTATATCAAAGCACCCTTTATCAAATGTATTGTAAAACAACTCCTTTAGTTTTGAAGGTAATCTGTTAAAATATTTATGCTGTTCCTGTATATTGTTTAAATGAGTTTTCCTTTTGCCATGAACATAATACCCATTTCTGATATTTTTCCCCAAATCAGCATCTCCTTCCCTTGGGATTGCCTGAAAAGGATGAATCCCTATCAACAGTTCATAAACAATGATTGCATAACAGAAATAATCCCACTCAGGTGGTATATAATCTTTCTTGAAATTCAGATTTGCAATTTCCGGTGCAGCATAATCATCTGTCCCTACCTGTGCATTAAACAGCAATTTCTTTTCAGAACTTATCTGTATGTTGTTCATATCTATCAACGAAAACTGCCCGTTATTTTTCAGCATAATGTTTTCCGGCTTCAGGTCAACCATCACATAATTATCATTTTTATGCAGGTGCTTCAATGCCTGTGCAAGATTATAGCATATTTTAAGACGGTTTCCAAATCCCTCTGCCCTGTCCAGTCTGTATTTCTCCCATTTAGTAGAATTCAAAATCCCGCTGCTAATAAGCGTCAGGTGTTTCAGCATTATTGACTCTCCAAGTTTTGGCATTGTAAAGCCACTAAACTTCCCATTCTCATATAAAATGCTTTCAGGCCATATCAGCGTATCTTTAGTTATTTGTTTATGTGACGGAGAATATGGCGGGCAGTTGACCATATATAGTATCTTTTGATAATAATATGCTGTTTTGCTTTTGTCTTTATATATCTTTGCTACTAAAAATCTGTTTGAAACAACATTATGTATTGTCCCTTCCCCCCCTTCTATCAATGAAGCATCCTCTATCTCTATCCTCTCTCCCTTATGTGTACTTAATATCCTCCCCACCTTATAATTTTCAAATTTTCTTTGTGTATTTCTTAGTGTTCTTAGTGTCTCAGTGGTTATTTTTTCAAATCGTACTTCGTAAATCGTACTTCGTAAATCTTATTGAATGAATCCCACAATCATCGTCTTATCATCATTCTCTTTCTTAAATTCATCATGCCCTTCCCTTAAATAATCCCCCCAAACCGAATTTATTTCCTCGTCAGTATATTTGCTTGCAGCACATT
>CAZMDE010000475.1:0-2213 GCA_964564355.1 uncultured Bacteroidales bacterium
GGATAGATTTTGCATAAATTTAATATTCACAGCATATCATTTTTCTGCTTTTTTTGCCACTCTATATCTATGTATTTTTTAACCCCCCCAAGGCCTAGCCTACAAAGGCTAGGCCTTTGCACAGCAATCAAAACCGGAAAATAAGGCTTAAAATGAGTAGATTAGGGTTATTTATGAGTAGATTGGTGTATTTTTTGGTAGATTAGGGTATTTAAATTATTATTTTATTTGCATTAATCGTATCAAAATGATACGATTAGGGGGTATAAATGATACGATTATAAAAATATGAAAAATATACCTTTAAATCAACAAATTATTTTAGCTATTTTTTTAGAGAAAAATTCTCTAGCTTCTTCATCTGTCCACACAGGGTTGATTACTCGTGGTAGTGAAGTTTCTTTGGTTACTGTAAAAAGAGAATTAGCGGAAATGAAAGCACAAAAGCTTTTAGCTAGTAGTGGTGCTGGACGTTCAGTTGAATATCAGATCACCCATTTTGGTCGTTTAATATCAAATGTTGACGCTAATAAGTACTGTTTAGTAGAACCAGATAAAAGATACGGTCAATCAAAATATAATTTTGATTTATTTTCATCTATAGACGAAGATCTTTTTACCGATGAAGAAAATGAACAGCTGAACAATTTTACCAAGAAATATCTTGAAAGAACAAAAGATCTACCGGAAGCTATCAGAAAAAAGGAATTAGAAAGATTTATTATTGAATTGTCTTGGAAATCTTCCAAAATAGAAGGGAATACTTATACTTTGTTAGATACAGAAAAACTTATTCTTGAGGGTAAAGAAGCTGTTGGACATGACAAGAAAGAAAGTATAATGATTTTAAATCACAAAGAAGCTTTTAATTTTATTATTGAAAATATTTCTAATTTTAAGGAGTTTAATAGGGTGAATATTGAAGAAGTTCATAAGATCTTGATTAAAGATTTGAATGTTAATTTTGGTTTGCGTTCTAAACCAGTAGGGGTAACTGGCTCAATATATAAACCCTTGGACAATTTTTATCAAATATCTGAAGCCGTCACTATGTTGTCAGAATCCATCGCTAGGGTTAAAAATCCTTATCTAAAAGCTTTGTTGGCCATCATTGGTATCAGTTATATTCAACCATTTGAAGATGGCAATAAAAGAACCGCTAGGCTAATGGGGAATGCTATTTTATTAGCTCACAACTGTGCTCCTTTGTCTTATCGTAATACCGATGAGGATTCTTACCGTGAAGCTGTTTTGGTTTTTTATGAATTAAATTCTCTAGTTCCATTTAAAAATATATTTATTGATCAATATATTTTTTCTGCAGAAAATTATTTAATATCTTAAATTTTATTTCAGGATCCTACATTGTCATTAAAAGAGACAGTTTTCGTCGTAAAACCTTATTAGGTATATCATATTTGCTTAAACTTGTCCTTTTAGCTAGAATATTTTTTTGTGTTACAGTATATATAATATATGACAGAAAAAATAAAAAGCTTTTGATATTTTTAGTTTGACTTCTATTACTGAAGCTTTGGGTTATGTTTTATTAGAAGCCGGGCAGGCTGGGCTACCGATCATCGCTAGTAGCGTCGGTGGTATACCAGAAATAATAGAGGACATGGTCAGTGGCTTATTGATCAAACCAAAAGAGCCAGAAGAGATAAAAAAAGCGATCGAGTTTTTATTGGCTAATCCAGAGAGAATTAAATCATTTGGAGAAAATATTCAAATCAAAATTCAAGCAGAATTTAATAAAGAGGAAATGGTCACTAAAACCCTGGAGGTATATACAAACACAAAGGCCTAGCCTTCCAAGGCTAGGCCTTTGCACGGCAAGGTGACACCTTGCCGTGCAAATAAGATAATTAGCAGAAAAGGCCGCGAAGCGCGACCTTTTCTAATGTTAATTTTCCCCCAGCCCTCTGATTAATCCTGAATTTCATCAGTAAGCTTTGGTGTATGGGTCTTCTGGTGGTAAGCCAGCGTCGGTTGATCAACCTGAACACTATAATAAGCTAATCAACCCAAGTTTTAACCCAATTCAGTTGGAATTAAAACCTTTATATTATGATAACATATTTTATTTAAAAATATCAAGCGAAGTTAATGATTTTTTGTTACTATTCGAAGTCCTATGTTATAATAGAAAGTAATTATGAAAAATATTGCATTTATTGATGGACAAAATTTACACCTTGGAACTACCATGG
>CAZMDE010000476.1:0-2211 GCA_964564355.1 uncultured Bacteroidales bacterium
TTCTGACCTGGATAAAATTGCAAATGAGATGAAGATTCAAACTCCTGAAGATGCTGTAAAATACAAGCTGGTTGATAAATTATCATACAAAGATGAAGTACTTAGTGAATTGGCTTCAAGAACTGATGCAAAAGATATTAATAAAATTAAATTTATCACAATCAATAAATATGCAAAAGTGGCTGTTAACAAATCTGCTGCTTCAGCTAAAAAAGATAAAATTGCAGTCATATATGCAACAGGTGAAATTCAAAGCGGAGAAGGAGATGATAAAGCCATAGGTTCCGAAACATTATCTAAAGGAATAAGACAGGCTCGTCTCGATAAAACCATCAAAGCCATTGTACTTCGTGTTAATTCTCCCGGGGGCAGTGCTTTAGCATCAGATGTTATTTGGCGGGAAATGGTGCTTGCAAAACAAGCAAAACCAGTTGTTGTTTCTATGGGAAATGTAGCTGCTTCAGGTGGTTATTATATTTCCTGCGCTGCTGATAAAATTATTGCTGACCCGAACACCATAACCGGCTCTATTGGGGTTTTTGGCTTAATTCCTAATATACAGGGATTACTCAATAAGAAACTTGGCATCACAATGGACGGTGTTAAGACTGACGAATATGCAGATATAGGTATGATTTCAAGACCTATGAACCCCGGAGAAAGAGATATTATCACAAAAGAGGTTGAATTAATATATCAAACCTTCATAAAGCATGTTGCAGAAGGAAGAAAAATGACTGTTGCACAAGTTGACAGTATTGGACAGGGTAGAGTTTGGAGCGGAGTTGATGCTAAACGAATTGGATTAATTGATGACTTCGGTGGATTGACAAAAGCTATAGAAATTGCTGCAGGTATTGCTAAAATAAAAGAATATAAAATCATTTCTCTTCCGGCGCAAAAAGATATTTTTACGCAAATAATGGAAGGTCTTACAACCGATTCTAAAATAAAATTTATTAAAAAAGAACTTGGAGATAATTATTCTTATTTCGAGCATTTTAAAAATGCCTCTCAAATGAAAGGAATACAGGCAAGATTACCTTTTGACATTGAAATATACTAACTCCAATATTGAACCAATATACTAATTAACTATTGAACTATTAAACATCCATGGAATTAAAAGATTATATAGAAGCAGGTAAACGAGCTCAGGAATGGCATAAAGAGAATATTAATAAAATTAAACAAAGAAGGTTCGATTCAATTGCTGTTCATGGAGTTTATTCTATGCAGGAAGCTCTTGACTTTAACCAGGGTTCGGTTATTGAACCTATTTACATGTCCACTTCTCAGGCTTACAGAGATTCGAATGAAATGGAAGCTGCTTTAGCCTACCAAATTCCAACATGGTGTTACTCCCGAATTGCAAATCCAAGTATGTATTATCTTGAAAATGTACTTGCATTGCTTGAAGGTTACGGTGCAGACATTGAAACATCATGTTTAGCCACTTCTTCAGGAATGTCAGCCATCCATAGTGCTGTAGAGCCTTTTCTGGTTGTCAATCCGAAGAAACCCGGACAAAATATGAATTTTGTTGCTACCTGCCAGGTTTATGGGGGAACTTTCCAGCAGTTTGCAGTCAGAAAAAATCAGGAAAGAAACATAGAGTGGAGAAAAATTATTCATTCAAATGACATTTCTGAGTGGGAATCAAAAATAGATGAGAACACACGTTTTCTTTATGGAGAATTACCCAGCAACCCGGGGCTTGCCTTTTTTGATATAAGCAAAGTAGTAGAGCTTGCTCATAAATATAATCTTCCTTTTATTGTTGATGCAACAGTTGCCACCCCTGCCATGCTACGTCCTCTGACTCTCGGAGCAGACATAGTTGTACAATCTGTCACTAAAACCCTTGCATCAAGTGGTTTTGTCATTGGTGGCGCAGTTATTGCGAAGAAAGGTATTATGTCAAATATTGACAATGATGAAATGAAGGCGGATTTTTGCTCTTACCTGAAACTACTGCCTAATAGAGATAATGGTCCTAATATTTCTCCTATGAATGCTGTTTTAGCACTTAATGATATAAGGACTATACGGTCGCGGATGGATATGCTGAGCAGAAATACAATGAAAGTAGCTTCTTTTCTGGAAAGTCATAAACATATCGAAAGAGTTGACTACCTTGGTTTGAAATCTCATAAACTCCATGACCTTGCTTCTAAATATCTTTTCCTTGTTGACTCTGAATTTGATGAG
>CAZMDE010000477.1:0-2208 GCA_964564355.1 uncultured Bacteroidales bacterium
TTTGATAATTTGATGATTTATTCACAAGATTAAATTATATTAAAGGTGTTCATGAGTTCACTTTGTTCGGTTGATAAGGTGCTGAAGTGAAAATAAAAAATGGAACGCTGATTAAACAATATTAGTCTTTAGTATCAAGTCGTAAGATAAATAAAATAAAACTTATAAGGACACTAAGAAAGAATAGAGAATCATTCACATAACTTAACTGCAAGAGCACTAAGAAACACAAAGTCAATTGCAAAGTAACACAGATTGTTCTTATATTGTCATGATTTTATGAAAATATTTAACTAATTGTTTGTTTTGTAAAAATAATATGTAAATTTGCGCCCTCAAATATTTGAATAATTAGTAATTAAAGTAAAAGAATAAGTATGATAATAGTCCCGATTAAAGAAGGTGATAATATTGATAAGGCTCTGAAAAAATTCAAACGTAAGTTTGAAAAAACAGGTGTGATGAAAGAACTCAGAGAGAGACAAAAGTTTACAAAGCCTTCTATAAAGAAGAGGTTTACTGTTCTGAAAGCTATTTATGTTCAGAACTTTATACATGAAGCTGAATAAGCAGACATAAGATACAGGCATCAAGACATAAGATACAATTATAAAGAGGCAAATTAGATAATTTGCATTTTCTTAAGTTATAAAATAGACCCCTCCTTCGAGGGGTTTGTTGTTTGTTAATAAAATTAAATTTTCTTTTTAATGATAATAATATAAGCAGTATCTTTACGTTCAAATTGAAAAGGAAGTTTCTTTTCGATTTTCGTTTGTTTTGCTGATGATTGATTGAATGGTAAAAGAGAAATTTATTGAATTTATTAAGTTTAGCAAAAGATATTCCCCTCATACTATAATAGCTTACCGTAAAGATATAGAGCAATTTTCAGATTTTATAAAGGAAGAATTCGGTTTGGATAATATAAGTGAGGTTGACTATAAAGTTATACGTTTGTGGTTAGCTGATATGATGGGAAATAATATATCAGCAAGGAGTGTAAACAGGAAAATATCTACTCTTAAATCATTATATAAGTATCTATTGAGGGAGGGATTGATAGTTGAAAACCCAATGAATAAGGTAATTTCACCAAAAACGCCAAAGAGGTTGCCAGTTTTTGTGGAAAAAGATAAGATGGAACTGTTGTTCAGCCCGGGTATTTACCCTGAGAATTTCATTGGATTAAGGGACAGGCTTATATTAGAAATGTTTTATGCAACAGGGATGAGGTTATCGGAGCTTGTAAACATTGAAAATAAAGATGTGGATGTATTT
Organism: uncultured Bacteroidales bacterium; assembly: GCA_964564355.1. GTDB lineage: Bacteria > Bacteroidota > Bacteroidia > Bacteroidales > JAGODS01 > CAZMDE01. Next base: position 1,282 of record CAZMDE010000477.1, read on the forward strand.
AACAATACTATAAAGGTATTGGGTAAAAGAAGCAAGGAGCGTTTGATACCTTTTGGTAATAATCTCCGGAATATTATAAGTGAATATAAAATTGAAAAGGATAAATATTTAAAGGGGAATAATGATAATCAATATTTTTTTATAACAGAAAAGGGGAAACCAATATATCAGAGGCTTGTGCAAAGGTTAGTTAATCATTATCTTGGCCTGGTAACAACATTGTCAAAGAAAAGTCCGCATGTACTCAGGCATACATTTGCAACGCATATGCTAGACAGGGGAGCGGATTTGAATGCTATTAAGGAATTACTCGGTCATGCAAATTTATCTGCAACACAAATATATACACATAATTCAATTGAGAAGTTAAAAACTATTTATAAACAAGCTCATCCAAGAGCATAAAACAAAAGGAGGTAATTTTATGAAAATTAACATTAAGGCAGTCAGTTTCACACCGGATTTAGTATTAGAAGATTTTATTAAAAATAAAATCGAAAAAACCGCACATTTATTTGATGGTGTGTTAGGAAGTGAGGTGATAATGAAAATTGATAAAAAACAGGCAGTTAAAAACAAGATAACTGAGATTAGGTTTGAAATACCGGGATATGATTTGTTTGCCAAGAAGCAGGCGAATACTTTTGAAGAAGCAACTGATTTGTCAATAGAGGCGCTGAGAAAACAACTTTTAAAACATAAGGAGAAATTAAGAAAAAAGAGAGATTAACAGGATTTATTAGATTTATTCGCAGATAAATTATCTTCAAGGTGCTCATGAGCTCGCTTCGCTCGGTTATCAGATTTATCAGATTTATTCGCAGATAAATTATTTTCAAGGAGCTCATGAACTCGCTTCGCAAAGTTTTAAGATTTACAGATTTAGTATTAAACTATAAATGTTTAAATAATTATAAATAATATAGA
>CAZMDE010000478.1:0-2206 GCA_964564355.1 uncultured Bacteroidales bacterium
AATACAGCAAGCAATGAAAGCAAAAGAATTATTTCTCAAGTTTAAAAAGCCATTCATAATAGTTAAAATATTTGCTTTTATATTATTGGATGTACAGCTAACAATAGCTCCTCCATTATTATTTGCAGACTCACCCATCAAAAGCTCAATAGCAAAATCTAATTCTTTTAATAATAACAAAGGAAAGCATCACATGCTCAAAACAGATAAAGTTTATAAGATTTCTTCTTTTGAACCTTCAAAATAATTGCTTTTTTATCACACCCCATCTCACGTTTGACGATTGATTTTAACGACTGTCTTGGTTTGCAAGTCACTTCATCTATACTTTTAATATAGACTTAATGAAGTTGTCTATTGCAGGGAAATACAGGATTACCGTTTCGTAAGTAAAGAACAGTGCCTGGCTGACGAATAACAATGCCCAGATAAAAGAGGGAATATGAGTGATTGTTTTAAGATTCGCTGCGTCTCCTGCCTTTTTACCATCTTTAAAACTCAATCCTAAAAGTATTAATGTTGATACAATCGAATCTGACAGAATAACACATGCAAAGAAGACGGTAAAGCAGTATTTGGCATAGTCGCTTCCATAATAAAAAAGCAAAAAAAGTATAGCAGCAAAAGTTATAAGCCAAAAAATACCGTATTTGTTTCTCACAAAAAATATAAGGTTAACAACAACAAGAAAAGCAAGAGAATAAAGTATGAATTCATAATGCTCAAATTTGATTAGCCTGAAAAACAGATATGCTACTATGGAAGAAACAGGGTAACCAGCTATAGAAATAAGAAAATTATATAATTTGTTTTTTGATATTGTTGTAGCTGTCCCGCTTGTGTCTGCAAATAATTCAATGCGTGATAAATTTCCACAGGTTAGCAAAGCTACAAATGCATGTCCGCTTTCATGGACAAGCGTATTGATAATTCTGAAATAAATGCCAATATATGGTAATCTTATAAGTGTCAGGGAAACAACCAGCAGAATATAAAATATGGTTTGCTTGTCCTGGAGAAGGTTCATTAGTTCATTAGTTCATTAAATGTTTCACTTTTAGAAAAAGTGAAACATTTTAAAAAGCCAGAATAGATTTCTTAATTCTTTGAACAGCATCCATCAGTTCTGCTTCTGTAATAACCAAAGGAGGAGCAAAGCGAATGATATGTTGATGAGTAGGTTTGGCAAGAACACCATTTTCTTTCATCTCCATGCAAACATCCCACGCTTCTTTGCCATTTCTTGGCTTAATCACAACAGCATTCAATAAACCCTTACCTCTTACCAGCTCAATCATATCAGATTTAATATTCTTCATTTCCGCTCTGAAAATCTTTCCCAGATATTCTGCCTTTTCTGCAAGCTTTTCTTCTTTTACTACTTCCAGGGAAGCTACTGCAACTTTAGCTGCTATAGGGTTTCCGCCAAATGTAGAGCCATGCTCTCCTGGCTTAATTGTCAGCATTATATCATCATCAGCAAGAACACAAGATATGGGATACATTCCACCAGAAAGAGCTTTACCAAGTATTACCATATCAGGTCTTATTCCTTCATGGTCACAGGCTAAGAGCTTACCTGTCCTTGCAATACCTGTTTGCACCTCGTCTGCTATAAATAAAACATTCTTAGATTTACAGAGGTCATAAGCTTTCTTTAAATATCCTTCATCAGGAACATAAACACCTGCCTCACCCTGTATGGGTTCAACAAGAAAACCTGCAATATCCGGGTCTGTTAAAGCTTTCTCAAGAGCAGGAATATCATTGTAAGGTATAATAATAAATCCCGGTGTATAGGGACCATAATCTTTTCTTGCATCAGGGTCAGTTGAGAAGGAAATAATAGTAGTAGTTCTTCCATGGAAATTATTTTCACAGACGATTATTTTTGCATTTCCATCTTTAATGCCTTTCTTTTTATAAGCCCATTTACGACAAAGCTTTATTGCAGTTTCATCTCCCTCAGCTCCTGAATTCATTGGCAGTATCTTGTCATAGCCAAAGTATTCAGTTATGTATTTTTCATACACTCCAAGGCAATCATTATAAAATGCCCTTGAAGTCAGGGCAAGTGTTTCAGCTTGCTCCTGCATTGCTTTAACTATCTTAGGGTGGCAATGCCCCTGGTTAACTGCCGAGTAAGCTGAAAGGAAGTCATAATACTGCTTTCCTTCAACATCCCATAAATTAGCTCCTTTGCCTT
>CAZMDE010000479.1:0-1500 GCA_964564355.1 uncultured Bacteroidales bacterium
TTGGAGTGCACAAATGTTTTTGATATTTAATATTAGAAGGTTAGATGTATTACCCATTAATGACGGTGGGATCAGAAGTGCTATCAAAAAACAATATAAGCTGAAAGCGGATGCAACGGATAAGCAGATTCTTAAGATTGCAAAGAATTGGGGTGATTATAGTTCTGTTGCTTCGTGGTATCTGTGGAAGAGTCTTGATAATAAGTAAAATTTATTTTTATTCTGTGGTTCTCTGTGATATAAAAAATTACACAGAGTTACACTGAGTTTGCACAGAGTTGCACAGAGAAGAAAAAAATAAATGTTTCACATTTGGAAAATGTGAAACATTATGGACAGACACTAATTAATTTAAAATGTGCTCATGGGCTTACTTCGTTCGGTTCTCACTGATAAATGGTTCACGCTAAGAGCGCAAATAATTATAAATTTAAGAGGAGAGGAGGTTGTAGGTTGAGGTGTATTTCCTCCATTTATCTATGACCTGTGACATGTCGTCGGGGAGTATGGAATCGAAAGATATGTGTTTTCCTGTTGTGGGATGGATAAATCCAAGTGTCTTTGCATGCAGAGCCTGACGGGGCAGGAGTGTGAAACAGTTATTTACAAATTGTTTGTACTTTGTAAATGTAGTGCCTTTCAGTATTTCATCGCCACCATATTCGCTGTCATTAAATATCGGATGCTTAATGTATTTGAGGTGTGTGCGAATCTGATGAGTTCTGCCAGTCTCAAGACGACATTCTATAAGAGTTACATATCTGAATCTCTCAATAACCTTGTAATGTGTAACAGCTTCTTTTCCTGTTTCTCCATCAGGAAAGACTGTCATTACTCTTCTGTCTTTAGGATTTCTGCCAATATGTCCGGTAATTGTTCCTTCGTTTTCTTCAAAATCCCCCCATACAAGAGCAACGTAAACCCTGTCAATAGAATGGTCAAAGAATTGCTTTGCCAGCTTAGCCTGAGCAATATCATTTTTAGCAACAAGCAGTATGCCTGAAGTGTTTTTGTCTATACGATGAACAAGCCCTGCAATATTAAGGTTGTCAGGTCTTTTTGGAAGATTTTCATAATAATAAGCAAGTGCATGAACAAGAGTTCCTGAAAAATTGCCATGAGCGGGATGCACAACCATTCCGGCAGGTTTATTGACAACTAATATATCATCATCTTCGAAAACTATATCCAATGGAATGTTTTCCGGAATAACTTCAACATCACGCGGTGGATTAGCCATTACAATTGAAATGACATCTTCGGGCTTAACCTTGTAATTTGATTTTATGGGCTTGTCATTAACTAAGATATTGCCTGCTTTGGCAGCACTTTGTACCCTGTTGCGGGATGCATTTTCTAAACGATTTGTGAGGAATTTGTCAATTCTTAATAATGACTGCCCTTTATCAACTGTAAACCTGAAATGCTCATAAAGGTCGTTTTCTTCTTCAATATTTTCTTCAATCATTTCGTCAATTACTTATAATAAGTTTTTTGATT
>CAZMDE010000479.1:1510-2205 GCA_964564355.1 uncultured Bacteroidales bacterium
TTAGAGATTAGTGTTTGGTGTTTAGAAAATACCTTTTCCAAAGTATCAAACTTTGGAAAAGGTTATAGTCAGTTATTAATTATCAGTTTTTTGGTTATAGTTTTATTTTCAGCATTAGAATATAATCTGACAAAATACATTCCATTGGGAAGGGTTGGTAAATTGACCTTTTCAGAATATACGGAAGAAAAGATTTTATTGCCAATAGAATTATAAATATGGACAGTGTAGGAACTTTGCTTATTGATTCCTGAAAGGTTGATGTGTAGAGTATTTCCATGTAATGGGTTTGGAAATAATTTGAGTTCGGAGTTCGGAGTTCGGAGTTCGGAGACATCAACGTGTGCATTTTTTTCGGAGCCAAGAACCGGACGAATCATCAGGGAACCTTTGTACATGCTATTATACCAGTTACCGTCATAGTTAATAAAGATTTTAGCCTGGTTATTATTATTCATGTCAAAACCAATATTAGGGTTATCAATAGTGGTTTGCTGAAGACCTATGTAAAAAGTTTTAGAATTTAGTATTATATATTTGTCTATATAATATCCCCCATTGTTATTATAAATATATTTCTTAAGAGGGTAATTATTGAAAACATCAAATCCAAGACTGTCACCGGTAAGACAGGTTGGATAAAGCAAAGTGCTGTCTTTAATAGTAGGTGTAGGATTCTTTAAAGGAGGTGGATA
>CAZMDE010000480.1:0-2178 GCA_964564355.1 uncultured Bacteroidales bacterium
CCCTCTATATTTATGCGTATTTTACGTTTTCATATGAATACTTTTCATTGTTTTTCTTAATATAAAAATAATAAAATATTATAATTCGCAAATATTTTTTCTTTTTCTACAATTTTAATTCAATTTTAAATCTCCGATTTCTCAGTGCATTCTCGGTGAACATTTATCTCATGAGCTCCTTAATAATAAAGCGAACATTTACAGCCCACCATCATGATAACAGCACACAAAGCGAAACGTAAAGGTTTCACTTTGTTTCTTGGCACACTTAATCCTTTATACACCGAACCGAGAACCCTCTTTCTTTGTTAGTGCCGGCGTATCTGTACTCGGCGAATTGGTTGTATTGCAAGACCCTGCGATATGCAGAATTGCTACTGTTCTCCGTCGACTGCCACCAATAACCGTAGAAGCTTTGAGCGCTGAAAACCCCGTCTTTGTCCCGTTCACCTCCTGGTAAACCAGTAAATCCACTTTCATTAGTAGCTCCTGTGTTTAGACTATTCCATCCACTTGTAGATTTCATTTTACCTCCTGCAACCTGCACTCCTCCTAAATAAACAGTTAAGATTGACCATTCGCCATCGCTTGGCAGATGCCAACCCTGCGGGCAAATACCCCTTGCACCCTCTGTCGTCACATAACCCATCATCTCATTCCATTGATATAACCCACCATAAACATTGCAATTATTTACATCATTCTTATAACAATATTTTTCTATCTTGGTATTGTTAGTCTGATCTGAGCTACCATTAATTATTTCTCCGATATTAAGGTTTTCAGCCATCCAGGTTTGTGTTCCTATTGTTATATACTTATATGACTTATTATCTCTTGTATCTGTAAAAACATTAAATTTATCTGTTAAAAAGTTCCAAATATTTTCATTTGATGAATTACCTTTATTATCTTTTGCTATTACTTTCCAGTAATATTTTGTTGAAACATCCAAAATTCCAGGATTATAAATTATGCTGCTAATATTTGATTTTACTAAAGGCGGATTGCTTGATTTTCCAAAATATAAATCATAAGTTACAGGGTCGCTTTCAGGGTCTGTGCTTGCAGTCCAGCTGAGAGTTGTGCTTACTGATACATTAATAGCGTCATTAGCAGGATTTGGATTTGATGGTTCTGAAGGTGCCTGATTTATAGTACCACTAGTAAATGTCCATAAAGGTCCATTTGTAGTATTTCCATAATTATCTTTAGCTATAATTTTCCAGTAATATTTTTTATTGCTTTCCAATTTATTATTAGAGAAGTTAGTTGCATTTATACCTGTGTTAATCAATTGAGGGTTAGATGATATTCCAATATATATATCATAAGTCAGAGGATCGCCTTCTGGGTCTGAACATTGCCAGGATAATGTAGAATTTGTTATACCTGTTGCTCCGTCAGAAGGTACTGGATTTGTCGGTTCTTTAGGAGCTTTATTATCTAATGTTTTAAAAGAATATTCTTCTCCGTAAGAAGTACCATAGCTGTTAGTAGCATAAGCCCTGACATAATAGGTAGTGGCATCTGTAAGTCCTGTTATATTGCTTGTGAATGCACCTGTTCCCTGTCCGTCAGGTGTTTTGCTGTTATAAATATCAGGTACATTATATTTACTCCAGCAAACTCCGCGAGCTGTTACAGTACTTTTCCCATTGTTTAAAACATTTCCTCCGCAGGTGGCGGAAAAATAGCTGATATTTGTTGGCTCATCAGTTGTTACAGATGGTAAATCACTGGTAATATCAACATATATATCCTGGGTAAATCCATTTGCATTATCCTCTAAAGTAATATAAGCTGAAGAATAAATATAATTCTGAGGCACTAACCAGGCTTTGGAATCATAAACAGCGCTTGGTTTCAATTGCACAACAGTATTATCGTCCAGTGTCCAGATATATTCAGGAGGAAATTTTGCCCCAAATGTTGATGCCTCAAGCAATAAGCTGTCATCAGCCAAAATCTCATCGTCAGTATTATAAAACCGGAAGCGACCTGAACTTTCATAATTGCATTTTATATAATCAAGTCCGTATGAATAATCATAGCTAACATTTGCATAGACACCGGGGTAAACATCCTGAAAATTGGCTGCAGGAAAACTTCCTTCAATGTATGAATCGCTCCCTGTATTGCTGTTATTGATTGCTTCAACTCTTAATGTATGGGTTG
>CAZMDE010000481.1:0-655 GCA_964564355.1 uncultured Bacteroidales bacterium
AATTACATAAATGATTATGAAATGCTTATTAAAATTTATGATATGTTTGATCTAACTAAAAATCATTGCAATATTAAAATATTTGAAGATATTCGAATAGCAAACGGTCCAATAATCAAAGAAGCCATTCATGAAATTTTAAAGAGTGATGGATTTATGTTTTCTGAATCAGAATTAGATTTAAAAATTTAAAAATTTATATATTTAATGTTTTTTTTTATTTAAAACAATTTTTTATTTATTATTATATGATTGATTTATTTAATAATAAATATGATAGACAGACGTTAAAAGAGTATATTTATGCTGTAAAGTTGATTGATATACTAAAAACACAAATTATTGACGAAACTTTTGCAGCAAGATACATATTAAATAAAAAATACCAATTTGATGAAGAAGATGAAAAAATAACTTATCATGATGTTTTACGTTTGCAACCTCATATTAATGCGAATAATTTAAAAAAAGAAATATTGATATATGACAGTGATGATGACAGCGTTGAAGATTTTGAAACTGTTGCCAATAAATAAGTATTTTAATTACTTTAATAATAAATAAATTATTTAATCTTAAAAAGACTAGATAATTTTAATTTTATATAAGTCGCTAACGCTTTAAGGTCTTTGACAGACTGTTACTGCATTTAAGC
>CAZMDE010000481.1:665-1782 GCA_964564355.1 uncultured Bacteroidales bacterium
AACAACAGTCTCAGTCTTAACAGCCTTGGCAAAGTGAGGAGACATATACTTTTGAAGATTAAAGTAAGTAAGCTCATCAGTGGTCTTAAGCTTCAAAAGTGCAGCAAGCTTCTTATCGGGGTTAATCTTGCGACCATTAGTAGAGTCTTGGAGCTTGTGAGCACGAATGTATGTATTGATCTCACGGGTAACATCGGTGCGAGCCATCTCAGCACCTTTGTCCTTTCCAAGGAAAGAAGCAAGCTCGTCAGAGATCTTGGTAGGCTTAACAAAGCCAGAAGGGGCACGGTTACCAGCCTTTCTCTTTCTCTTGGAAGATTGCTTTTGAGCAGTCTTAACCTCACGAGACCATTTCTTCTCGAGAGCCTTGTACTCACTCTTAATAGAATTAATTAGGGTTCCAAGTTGTTGGAGCTTGGCAAGAAACTCAACAGATTGCTCAGCAAGAGGAGCCTCAGCATCTGCAGTAACAGTGGCATCAGTAGCAGGAGGAGCGGTCTCAGAAACAACAGGAGCAGCAATCTCAACAGCCTCAGTCTTTACAGCCTTGGGCTTTCTTGATTTCTTCTCAACAACAGGAGCGGCGGCATCAACAACAACAGGAGCAGGGGTGACAATTTCAGTCTCAGTCTTAGATACGGTTTTCTTGGGCATCTTATTATACTATACTCTAGAGGGATGCTTTTAAGTAGTTTTAGGTCTTATAATATATATTGTTAGCATAATATGATACAACAAATTATTAAATCAATTTTTTATTATACTACATAAAATTAAAATGGAGAAAAGCTTTGAAAAAGCCAAGGAAGCGATGTAGCAGCGTCTTCATTAACAATTGTTAAAGCTCCCAATACATAACATGCTCCTAAAGCTTTGCTATCTTTGTCAATTCCATTATTAACGAATTTTTCTAAAACTTCTAAAATAACTTTTCTAATATTGCATATATCTTGCTCTGAACCAATATAATTCATACTTAAATTTCTGAATGGATCTCCATTTGGAGGACAAATGTTTCTTTTCATTTGTAGCTCTATTTGAGCTCTATAGTTCCAAATATCTGCTAATTCTCTCACTAGTCTTATTAGCTTAATTTTGTTCAAAGAGAGAAACCATT
>CAZMDE010000481.1:1792-2176 GCA_964564355.1 uncultured Bacteroidales bacterium
GCTTTTTCATTTGAAATTTTTTGTGATTCATCTTCATAACATAAATTGATGGATATTTTTAGTATTATGCTTAGTCTTATTATTTTTCTTACAATAACAATAATTGATTCAGGTATAACATTTCTATTATATGGATTTTGAATATTTTCTTCTTTTTTTGATTTTGCAATGAGGTTAAAGAGAGAAGCAATATCAAAACCATAAATAAATCCATCTGTATCCTTATAACTCAAAAATTGATGAATATTCATTTCTTCTAATGGGTCCATAGTAATAAAATCGTCCGCATTTGTACATAATTTGCGATCAACTGCTGCAGGTCCTCTTAATTTAAAGTAATTTCTTGCTAGAGTGCCTCTAAAAACTTTTTGAACTTTAATAATA
>CAZMDE010000482.1:0-2175 GCA_964564355.1 uncultured Bacteroidales bacterium
TGGAATTTCTTTTTAAACCTTCTTTTTACCTTTACAATATAAATCAAAGATTCCAGAATAAATGTTACAATAATGACAATGTGTTTTTTATCTTAGCAAGAGCACTTTGCCGGTTTTTAACTTGATGTAACCTTCTTTATCGGTATTTAAAATCTTTTCCCTATAATTAATTCTATAAGTATAAACTGCTCTGGGTGCTTTAACATTGTTTATCATGCCATCCCAACCTGTTTCTAAATTTGTTGAATGAAAAACTAATTCGCCCCATCTGTCATATATCAGCATTTCAAAATATGCAATACTCTGACCATATGCTTTAAAAACATCATTGTTACCATCTTTATCAGGTGTGAAAGTATTAGGTATATATAAAGTAAAGGTTGGAGTAATTATTACTTCTCCATTCACAGAGTCTTTACAACCATACTTATTAAAAACTAATAAATTTATTTTGAAAGTACCTGTATCTTTATATGAATGTTGAAAAGCGTTTACAAATGCTTCACTTCCATCACCCAATTTCCAATTCCATGAAACAGGATAACCAGATGCTTCATTGCCTGTAGATTGATCTGTGAAACTAATATCTGGCTCTGAAAGAGGAGTTACTGCTGGTTTAGCAATATATTTTGCTTTAATTCCAGGATATACTTTAATCAATGAATCTTTAACAATTTTTGAAGTACAGCTTCCTGGACTTGAAATTTCAAGAGAAACAGTGTAAGTTCCGGTATTAGCATAAAAATGTGAAGGATCTTTTAAGGATGATGTAGTGTTATCACCAAAATCCCAGGTATAAATAGGATTATTTGGAATATTTTTGGAAGTATCAGTGAACTGCACTAATAAAGAATCGCAACCAATTGTAAAATTAGTAGTAAATCCTGGTGATGGAAGATTTAAAACATCTATAATATGCGTGGTAACAATGCTTGTGCAACCATTTTCTGTTACTGATAGGCTTACATTTTTATTGCCTAAAAAAAGCCAATTAACATCATAAGGTCCCTGGTCACTGCCTGTTGATACAGTGCCGCCATCAAAATTCCATTTATAAGTAGCTTTTGAAGATGCATTGCCTGAATATATAATCTGAGTATTAACCCCAATACAAACTGTAGGATCTAAGGTAAAAACTGATGTAGGAAGAGGCTTAACAACTACCCGCAGGGTTGTAATAGAGTCACATCCTGTAACAGTATTAGTAACAGTGACCGTATATGTTTGAGTAGATATAGGTGTTACTGTGATTGCTGCAGTTATTTCATTGGTGCTCCACAAATATGTATCTCCTCCGCTTGCAGTAAGAGTAGTGCTTTCTCCATTACAAATAGAATCTTTACCTGTGATAGAGGCATTTGGAAGAGGATTCACTGTCATTGTGATTGTGTTGCTTGTTGCAGGATTCCCTGTTGGACAAATTGCATTAGATGTAATTATACAGGTTATAACATCAGTATTAGTAGCTTTGTATGAATATGAACTGCTGGTGCTGTTTGCAACATCAATAGTATTAACCTGCCATCTATATGACGGAGTTGTTCCACCGTTGATTGGTGTTGGGGTAAATGTGACTAATGTGCCTGCGCAAACAGGATTTGGACTTTCTGCTATTGATAAACTTACTGGTAAATTCGGATTAACTGTCATTGTGATTGCATTACTTGTTGCAGGATTACCTCTTGCACATGGAGCAGCATTTGAAGTTAATATACAGGTAATAACATCTCCGCTAACAGGTGTAATAGTAAAAGTAATATTGGTTTCTCCAGGAATATCAGATCCATCTATCTGCCATTGATACGTAGGAGTTGTTCCTTCGTTGGTTGGTTTTGCTGTGAATGTAACTGAAGTGCCTTCACAAACTGGATTTGCGCTTGCTGATATTGATACGCTTACAGGTAAAATAGGATCAATAATCATTGCAATTATATTGCTTGTAGCAGGATTTCCAGTAGGACAATTAGCATTAGATGTCAATATACATTTAACATTGTCTCCATTAACTGGATTATATGAATAATCACTATTTGTAGCGCCTAATATGTCAATTCCACCAACCTGCCATTGATATGACGGAGCTGTTCCTCCGTTAGTTGGAATTGTAGTGAATGTAACAGAAGTCCCTGCACATACTGAATTAGCACTTTCAGATATTATCACACTGACAGGTGA
>CAZMDE010000483.1:0-2173 GCA_964564355.1 uncultured Bacteroidales bacterium
TCTAATTAAATACCTTTTCATTGTTAATTACTTTGCAAAGCTAAAGGAACAATCTATGGACACTCTCATATTTAATGATTGGAAATCAGCAATTTGCAATATGTGTCGTTTTTATATGTTTGACATTTTGTCAGTCAATTTCCCTAACCTCACCTTGACCCTCTATTGATGTACGATATACGATTTTAGATTTACGAGGTACGATTAAAAAAAAGACCTCTCCCTGACCCTCTCCTAATTTTAGGAGAGGGAAAATTGTTGATGTGGGTAATTTCTTTTCTACAAATAGGTCACCACTCTGTGGTTTTTTGGAATAATTTTATTCTTTTTCTACAAAAATGACAACCCTCTGGGTTTTTTTGGAACTTAATTCTTTTTACTAATTGAATTCCAATTAATTGTTTAAAAATTTTTAAAGTTTTGCCAATATTTAGTAATAAGAATGTAACTTTGCAAACTCAAATTTTAAAAACTTAAATTTAACACATTGACTATTAATAAAATATCAATTTTTGCACTTTGCACATTATTAATTGTTAGTTTCTCTATGTATGCTTCTGAACAGGAGGTAAATAAATCGGAGAATAAAGAAAAAGAGTTTAATGCAGGCACAATGATAATGGAGCATGTTACTGATGCTTACTACTGGCATATAATGTTATTTGGAAAGACAGAAGTATCTATTCCTCTTCCGGTTATTTTGATTGATAATGGTAAGCTTATTACTTTTTGCTCATCTAAGTTTGAACATGGTGAGAAGTCATATAAAGGTTACAAGCTTGAAACCGAAGGCAGCAACAAACACAAAATTGTTTCTGTAAAAGAGGACGGCATCACAACTGACACAGCCAAAAAGCTTCCATTAGACTTCTCGATTACAAAGAATGTTATGTCATTATTCATTAACATTTTTATACTATTAATTATTTTCATTTCCATTGCACGAACATACACAAGAAACAGGAACAAAGCTCCTAAAGGCTTGCAGTCGTTAATAGAGCCATTGATTCTTTTTATAAGGGATGATATTGCAAAACCGATATTAGGAGATAAAAAATATGAAAAGTTCCTTCCTTACCTGCTTACCATATTTTTCTTTATTTTCATAAACAACTTAATAGGTATGATACCGATATTCCCGGGAGGTGTTAACCTTACAGGAAATCTTGCTATTACAGGGGTTTTAGCATTATATACATTTCTTATTACAACCTTTATTGCTAATAAATCTTATTGGGTTCATATTTTCAACACACCCGGAGTGCCATGGTGGCTGAAGATACCTATTCCTCTTATGCCGATTGTTGAATTATTAAGCGTGTTTACGAAACCCTTTGTTTTGATGGTACGACTCTTTGCCAATATTTCAGCAGGACATATAATTACCCTGGGCTTTATAAGTCTGATCTTTATATTCGGGAAAATAAATCCTGCGATAGGTTATGGTGTATCACCAATATCAGTTGCTTTTGTGATATTCATGAATTTGCTTGACTTGCTTGTAGCATTCTTACAGGCTTATGTTTTTACAATATTAACATCATTATATTTCAGTTTGGCGACTGAGGAACACCATGAAACAGTGAGCAGTGAGCAATGAACAATGAACAATGAGCAATCAATTTTAAATCTTTATTTTTTTAATCTTTAAATTAATTAACATGGTTACATTATCAGTATTATTACAGGTTGCAGCTGACCTGGCTCCGATTGCAAAGATGGGAGCAGGTATTGGAGCAGGCATCGCTGCCATAGGTGCCGGTATCGGCATTGGCAGGATAGGTGGAAGTGCATTGGAATCAATAGCACGTCAGCCTGAGGCAGTAGGTGACATTCGTACTAACATGATTATCGCTGCTGCTCTTATTGAAGGAGTTGCATTTTTTGCTATTGTAGTTTGTCTGCTTATTCTCTTTATCTGATAAGCTTTCAAACAAAGAACTACACATCCAATCGGTAGGAAAGGATGTGTAGTTTCAATTAACAATGAGCAATGAACAATTAATAACATTAATAACTTATAACTTAATCATATGGAATTAGTAACACCCGGCATAGGATTAATATTCTGGATGACATTAAGCTTTGGTTTAGTATTATGGGTACTAGGGAAGTTTGCATGGAAGCCTATAATGAAAACTATTAAAGACAGAGAAACCACTATAGAGGAATC
>CAZMDE010000484.1:0-2170 GCA_964564355.1 uncultured Bacteroidales bacterium
TGTAGTCTTTAAAATTAATATCTGAAAGAGCATCGGGTAATGCATTAGATACTTTACTATCAAAATCTAAGTTATAATCAATCCATTGGTCAATGATTCCATCAAAATCATATGTTTCAATACGATTATCAATAATCTCAGACATATCAATATGATCTTGAATATCAATACTTCCAACTACTTTTTGAGCAAGCTTTTCGATAGCTTCATCATCTATTCCCATTGTTACATTTATATTTTCCATTTTATTTTCCTTTAATTTCTTTCTAATTCTGCTCGTTCTTCAGCGTATTGCCAAAGATAACTATTTTTTTCTACTTTAACCTGTGCGTGGTCAAACCAATCTGAGAAATGATATTCAACATCAATAACTTCTCCATCATCTTCATCAACTTTAATTTCAATCCAATCTGCTGGACCTCCAGTTGAGAATAGGACTTTGATTATCTTGAATGTTTCAATTGATAAAGGAAGATTAATATATTCTTCCAACCCTTCCTCATTCAGTTCTGGGTCTTCAAATTGATTTATCTTATCATAAAGCTCCTCTAATGTTTCATTCATAGATTGCATTTGCTTTGCAATTCTTTCTGAACAAGTTGGACTACTCATTTTCTTCTTCTTTCTCTTGTTTATTGTCTATTGATTTAGTTACGAATACCGGAACATGTAATATATCCCGTACATCCTTGTTTGTTATTTTACCTTCAAAATTAAGATTCATATCATCAGGCATTGTTGCCCTCCACAAATATTGTATTCTTGAATGCATCTTTTACTTGCAATACTGTTTTATTAACCATTGCTTCTGCTTGTGCTTTTGTTATTTCATTGGTTTTCAAATGATTTCGGATTGATGCTCTTTCTTTAGAAGAAAAAGAACCCCAAACCCCAAACCTTTCATCATTGTTAATGGAATACTGTAAGCAATCAGCAACAACAGGACAGCTTTTACAAAATGTTTTTGCTTTGGCTATGATCTTTTTTGTTTCTGCTGTATAAACAGTATCGGCATAAAATAAATGTGCTCCTTGTCCTAAACAAGCAGCTTCATCTAACCAATTAATTGTAATTGTTGACATATTAATTATCCCAGATTGGAATATTTGGACCATCATCTATCATTGGTTTAATAACTGAATTATCATAACCGGATAAATACATTTCTTTTTCACCATTGATTGTCATCATCATCATACAAATATGAGAACATAATGCACTAACAACATCTAACGATTTCTCGTGGATTTCATTAGGGTTATCAATTGACATATTGATCATATGCATAATAAAAGATGCACGACTTTCGTGATTATCAAAATCAGTTTCTTTGATGATTCTCGTAATCGTCATCATATGGTTTAGAAAATCTTGGTCTTCAATCATATAATCTGGAGCCTCCTTTCTTTCACTAGGTTTTTGTATATTATCAAAATCATCCATACTGAACATTTATTTAGTACCAAACTCCTGAGCCTTCGCCATAATTTCCTACAAACTTTAACCACCACGCTGCATAAAGCCAGTCGTTAATTAAGTTTTCTCTTTCTTCTACCATTTCAGTAGCACCTTTTGTATCTACATAGTGAATCCATGATTCAGTAAAATTAACCATAACTTCTGACATAGTTTGGCATTCATCTTCTGATATACCTCCCTGTTTTTCTTCATTATAATCAATATCTCCATAAAATCCATCTTCATCGTATGGGAATTCCGGATTATGATTTCTCATTTTAGAAAGTAAGTTATTACCATACTTTCCTCTATACCAACAATCAGTTCCAAACATTCCATATATTGAACGCATGTCTTTAGTTAATGGATCACTTTCTTTTTCTCTTTTATATGGACATTGATTGGCTTTTTGAGTTGCTTCACAATCAATTCTTCCATCATCCAAAATGGCTGTATTTTCCTTTACGCAAGGATAAACATTTGGCATATTATCTAGACCCATTATTCAACCAGACTTTCCAATGCCAATGCCAATGAACCAGTTGCTTGATTGAAATCATAAATAACTTCTTCATCATCGTCAAATTTAAGACAGCTTCCGATTACTTCTTTGTTTAGAATATCTAAACTTACAAACAAACATACACGCCTACGATTTGGGTGTTGACTTGGCGCACCTTCAACTTCACCATTAGCACCTAATGGGGCTGCC
>CAZMDE010000485.1:0-2166 GCA_964564355.1 uncultured Bacteroidales bacterium
ATAGCAGCTTATTTCAACTGAAGAAGTTTAATGCATGGCACGATTTAACTTATAAAGTTAAAGAAATTGAAGGTGTTGAAGAGGTAGTTTCACTTTCAAAGCTATATTTTCTTACTAAAAATGATAGTACTAAAAAATTTGATTTTAAACCGGTAGTACAATACAAACCCCGCATTCAGGAAGAACTGGACAGTATAAAAAAACTTATAGATAATTTACCTTTTTATGAGGGTTTATTAATTAATCATGAGTCGAAAGCTACACTTATGATGATTACTCTTAATAAAAAATTACTGAACACAAAAAACAGAATTCAGCTGATTAAAAATATTAAAACTGAGGTGGATGCTTTTAGTGAGAAACAGGGTATTGAGGTACATTATTCAGGTTTGCCATATATTAGAACATTAACTTCAAAAAAAGTACAGAATGAGCTTATTATGTTTGTGTTGCTTTCGTTTCTGATTGCATCTATAACTTTATTTTTCTTCTTCCGCTCTTTTAAAGCTGTAATTTTTCCGATGCTTATTGTTGTAATTACAGTGGTTTGGGCTATGGGCCTGATTTCGATTTTTGGTTATAAAATTACCATCCTTACAGGAATAATACCTCCGCTATTAATTATTATATGTGTAGAAAATTGTATTTTCTTTCTGAATAAATATCATCACGAATTTAGGGCACATGGCAATAAGGTGAAAGCTTTGTCACGAATTGTTACCCGTATTGGTACAGCTAATTTGCTTACAAATGCAACTACTGCTGTGGGTTTTGCGGCTTTTACAATTACAGGTAATAAAATTTTAGTTGAATTTGGTATAGTGGCTTCAATTACAATTATGTCAACTTTCTTTTTAACCTTAATATTAATTCCGATTTTCTTTAGTTATTTGGCTCCTCCAGAATTACGCCATATTAAACATCTTGATAATAAGAATATAAACAGATTTTTGGCTAATATTGAAAATATTGTTACTTACAAAAGAAAATATGTTTATTTGGTAGTGGTAACTGTTGTTTTGATTGGTTTTTATGGGGTTACTTTGCTTAAAACTACCGGAAATATTGTGGATGATATTCCAAAAAAAGATCCGTTGTATGTAGATATGTTGTTTTTTGAGAAGAATTTTAAAGGTATAATGCCTTTTGAGATTTCTATTGATACCAAAAAAGATAAGGGTGTGATGCGCTTAGGTGTTATCAGGAAAATTGATGAGTTGCAGGAGGTAATAAAGACTTATCCAGAACTTTCGAAGCCACTTTCGATTGCTGAAGTTGTAAAATTTGCAAAACAGGCATTTTATAACGGGAATCCTGATTATTATCAATTGCCCGATAATAGTGAAATGAGTTTTATGGCTGAATATTTGCCGAAAATGAATAATAAAAAACGGACTATTTTAAATTCGTTTGTTGATACCAACTTAAGGGTTACGCGTATAAGTGTACAAATGGCTAATATCGGAACAAATGATATTAAAAGAATACAGGAAGATTTAAAACCTAAAATTGACAGTATTTTTAATCCTGATAAATATGATGTAAAAATAACAGGTACCAGTGTTGTTTTCTTAAAAGGAACCAATTATCTGATTAAAAACCTGAGAGAGAGCCTGATACTGGCAATTATTCTGATTGCACTTATTATGGCATTATTATTTACTTCTTTAAGAATGATACTTTTATCATTGATACCCAATCTGATACCACAACTTCTAACTGCTGCCATGATGGGATATTTCGGAATTCCTATTAAACCATCTACCATATTGATTTTTAGTATTGCTTTGGGTATTTCAGCTGATAATACCATACAATTTTTGTCGAGATACAGGCACGAACTCCGGATTAACAAGGGAAATATACGTGAATCAGTACTTTATGCCCTGGGTGAAGCAGGTTACAGTATGATTTATTCTTCAGTGGTGCTTTATCTGGGATTTGCTATTTTTATGCTTTCTACTTTTGGCGGAACTCAAGCTATGGGCTTATTAATCTCTTTTACACTACTTTTAGGTGTTATAAGCAATTTGTTTTTACTCCCTTCTTTACTTTTAAGCCTCGACAAAAGGCTTACCAGCAAAAGATTTAAAGAACCTATGATTGAAATATTTGAAGAGGAAGATGATGAAAAAATTGAGGAAATCAAATAGAGTTTATAACATT
>CAZMDE010000486.1:0-2165 GCA_964564355.1 uncultured Bacteroidales bacterium
CGTTTTGCTTAACCTATTTTTGGTAATAATTAACTGTTTTATTTATTACTCTCAGATTTTGTTTAAAACTTACTAATGTTGTTAGCAAAGCCCCTTTAGCATCCTGTGCAAAGCTTTCCCAGGGTTTATTAAAAACCCATTTGTAATTGTCTTTGTTACCTTCGTTATACTTCTTAAAACAAAGTTTATTTTTTAAATCAAACCTTGTGTCTTTCTTGTCTGCTTTTGCATACTCGTTATTTAAGTAATTTATATGGCTTCTGCTTGCACAAGCTATTACCAAAGCATCCATAGCATGATGGCGATGGTCTATTCTTTTCTTGTTAAACCCCTTCTGTAACTCAATAGGTACTTTTGGCAGGAATTTATTGGTATTTGGATTTATTTCGCCAAAGTTGCTGCTATTAGTCATTGAATTAAGACGAATAAATCGAGGTGAAATAATATCATTCCAGATATCATTCAATCCCCAATCCTGTTTAAGAATAGATGTAATAGCTCCATTGCTTGATAGTACATTTTTTGAAGTAGTTTCTGTTTCACCCTCTTCTCTTACAATATTGGAAAGTAAATTCTTTACTACTTTACTAATATATCTGGTGTCATTGAGTTGTCTTTCAATCATTTTATCTGGAATATCATCTAACAGAAGCTTTTTCATTTTGCCTCTGTTTTTTTCGTAATGATTTTTAACAAAATTTTGATAATTTTCTTCTGAAAATATTTTAACAGTTCTTCCAAAACTTAATGATACTATTTCTCCAGGATGTTTTTGGATAAATTCAAGCCCAAGCTGATTATCCTTTAGCTTGTTTACCTCTGCTTCACAAATTACTTTATTGCTGAATGAATCATCAAAAAACCTTGATTGAGGAATAATATGCTCTATCTCATAATCAGGTGTGAAAAGTTTATTTAAAGGGATAATTTCCCCTGTATAAGGAGACCTGTATTTTTGTTCTAACCAGAGTTTATATCTGTTCAGTTCTGATGAAGTAGGTTGTGTTGCCTTGCTGATCTTTAGAATATCTTCCGGAATTTCTGTCTCGGCAGATAAAACAGCATCTTCAAAAATCTTTAAAATCTCTTGTTGACTTGGTGAATATGGACGTACGTTTTCTATATTCTTATCATTAAATAACTCTGCTAACAAAGCTTTGATTCGTAGGTTGGTGTTTTCGTTTTCTGTATTTTGATTGGTAATTTGTTTTCTTTTATCAGCAGGATTTTTCATTTCTCTTCCTAACTCAATATGGATTTCATTAAAGAAGTTTTCTTTACCTTCACCATAAGTTTTCCATATATCTCTGACTACCTGTAGTGTTTCATTAATAACTTGTTCTACTATCGGATTACGGAGCGAATGTTGTTCAAGCAATGTAATCTCATTAGCTGTTTGCCAATTTTTTATTTCTCCCTCTTCTGAATGTCTGTCATATACAATATAACATGCCAGCCATAGTGGCAACCCTTTAAAATGAGAAATATCTGTAAGTTCAATCGTCTTTTCTCTTACTCTATTTTTAATTTTTTCGTCATATTCTCCGTTTATTATTTTATCAATTCTTTCTTTTGTTTGAGGGTGAATTGATTCTTCATTCCAATATTTACCCATACGAATTAATGGGAGTAGTTTCTTAATTGCTTTTGCTGAATATGAGCCGTATTCCTTATCAATCCGAGGAAACTTTTTAAACTGTTCTACAAATGTTTCATCTAAATTATGCTTTGTCGCAAAGGATTTTAGAGCTTTCTCAATTTCTATCTTATCTTCTACCGAATATAATATATGCCAAAGTGCTTCTTCTATTTCTTTAGTTAAGAAATCTGACTGCACATTTTCAACTTTTGCTAGTCGTGTATGAATTTGTGAATGTGTTTCATTGCAAGGGTAAGATTTATCTTCTACAAAATTCCATCTGTATTTGTCTGCTTCTTTTTTAAGTTTGAATGCAGGATATTTTAGGAATGCTTTTTGGTCAACTTCTTTTCTGTCATTCAGCCAATCAAAAAGATTCACCCAATCTTCTTCTGTTTTAAGGAAATCTGATGTAACTTCTTTGTCATTATCTTTCAGAAATATTTTTAGGTTTTTCATCCATTGACACAGTCTGAATTCCTGAAATAATGGATGTGATTTTGCAATGCCTTTAATAGGTTCTGAG
>CAZMDE010000487.1:0-2162 GCA_964564355.1 uncultured Bacteroidales bacterium
CATTGCTCATTGCTCATTGTTCATTGCTCATTGCTCCTTAGACCTTTGATTTCTTGCATTATTTATAAGTTCTCTCAGGCTTGTTTCATTCTCGGGATTAAGCTTAATAGCAGTTTCCCAGTCATAAACTGCCTCGACATATTTCTTAATATTTGCTAAAGCAATGCCCCGATTGATAAATGCATCAGCATAGCCAGGCTTTAGTCTTATAACGAAGGAGAAGTCATCGATTGCACTGTCGGGCTTCCTAATGCTGAAATAGGCAATTCCGCGGTTATTGTAAGCTTCGGCATAAGCAGGTTTTAATTTGACAGCCATATCAAAATCTCTGATAGCATCATAAAAATTTTGCAGATTAATAAAAGCAAATCCGCGATTATAGAATGCTTCAGGATTTTCGGGCTTTAATTTAATAAGCATATTAAAATCCTTAACTGCTACATCAAATTTCTGAAGGAAAAAGAGGGCAATGCCTCTATTTTTAAAAGCATCAGCATAATCAGGTCTAAATTTTATAGCCATATTGTAATCGCTTAGAGCTAATTCGTATTTCTTTAAAGCATAATATTCAAGGCCCCTATAATTATATGCTTCAGCATAATCAGGACTTAACTGAAGCGCCATACTATAATCATTAATTGCCTCATTATTTTTATGTAAATCAGAGAATGCATTAGCACGGTTCAAATAAGCTTCAGCATATTCAGGATATTTTTCTATTACATCAGTGAAAAGAGTTACGCCGTTTTTCCATACTTTATTTCTGGAATAAGTTGTAATTGAAAAAATAAGAGCTGTGACTATTAAAACAGATATAAATACCGGCTTAAGCGTAATTGATTTCTTATTTAATTTAAAATCGTAAATCGTAAATCTAAAATCTAAAATCGCAAGGCAGATTTTTCCGATGGCAAATACCAGTCCTATATAAGGAATATAAGAATAACGTTCTGCAGTTATAGCACCTCCAACAGGTATGATTTGCAGGACTAGGAAAATTGTAAAAAGGTAAAACAGGTTGCCGAAAATTATATCCTTTTTAAGCTGAGATGGTTTTGACAGTATAATGGCAATTAAAATTCCAATAATAAAAATAGCAGACATGTAATATTCTATTGGCAGAAATCCTGAAGATTTAATTGGAAAATAATGCAGAGCACTTAAATCAACAGGTATGAACAGCTTAATAATATAAAAAGAAGCTGAGTAGAACACAAGAAAAAATCTATCGAATACTGAAAATAATGGATTAATATCATATATTGCTCCACTGCTTTTCTGTGAATAAATTGCAATAATGCCGAAAACGAATGCTATAATAAAAAAGGGGAGCTTTTTTATTAGTAGTAAGTAGTAAGTAGTAAGTAAAATTTATTCTTAACAGTTTTAGAAAGATTCTTCGCAGGCTCAGAATGATAAGAGAGGTAGTAATCAATCAGAATTAAAACAAGGGGGAAGATTACAGCAGCAGACTTAGAGAGCAAGGATAAAATGAATAAAATAAATGTATAAAAAAGGTATCTGAATTTTCGTTTCTTTAAATAATAGATATAAGTAATAAGTCCACCAAGGAAAAAGAATGAATACAATAAATCCTTCCTCTCAGATATCCAAGCAACAGACTCAACATGCATTGGATGAATTCCGAAAAACAAAGCGACAATAAAAGGAATTAAGAATTGAGAATTATTCGCAATAATTTTTTGAACATTAATGAGCTCATGAGCTCGCTTCGTTCGGTTGAGAATTGAGAATTCCCCTTTACTCTTTTCGCTCTTTGCTGTTAAAAGATAAATGAAGAAAAAAACTAAAATAACATTTAAAAGATGAAGAAGGAGGTTATTTATATGATATGGCAGGGAATTCAAGCCAAAAGCCTTATATTCGATTGCATAAGTAAAAATTGTTAATGGATGATAATTACCAAAATAATTATTAAAAAAAATATCCTTTATTCCATTTAAAGAAAAATTCCTAATAAACAGATTTTGGAGTATATATTCATCATCATCCCAGTTAGTAAAATAATTCTTCAGGGAGTTTGAATAAGTAATGAAAGTTAAGACAAGAATTAAAACAAGAAAAAGTATAATTTTAGAAGCAGGGTTTCTGATTTTAGATTTAATATTAGGGGGTATTTCGCTCATAAATCTTTGTTTATA
>CAZMDE010000488.1:0-2153 GCA_964564355.1 uncultured Bacteroidales bacterium
TCATTTTATTATTACAATTACACACAGATTAATGATTCTGTATCTCCGGGTTCCGGTTCAGGTAACACATTTTATTTTATAGATAATTCCCAGGGAAATATATTTAAACGAACCTGGGACTTTGGAGATGGGACAACATCAAATGAGCAAAATCCCGAACATACTTTTAATCCGGGCCATTATGATGTCTGCTTAGAAATCGACGGTAAGCTGAAAGATTTGACTTTTTGCCAGGACAATTACTGTCTAACAATTGATATAAACCAAACGACAACCTGTTATGCGGACTTCTTTCAGACTAATGACCCGATAGATAAAACATCATTTAATTTTTACGATGCTTCTACAGGCAATCCTGAAAAATGGTACTGGGATTTCGGAGATAACACTTCATCTTCGCAGCAGTATCCATTCCATAAATATGAAAAAGCCGGCACTTATAATGTATGTCTGACAATAATAAATGACAGTCTGCAATGCAAGGACATGAAATGTTATACAATCTTTGCGGGTGTTTCTCAAAACAATTGTGAAGCAATATTTACTTATCAGCCCGATAGTCTTACCGTAATGTATTCTTATTCATTTATAAATTTATCAAAAGGTGCTGCTAATAAATTTCTTTGGGAATTTGATGACAACACTTTTTCAACAGAAGAAAATCCTTCTCACGTTTTTCCGGGAGCAGGTGTTTATAATGTTTGTCTGACAATATATGATAGCATTGCAGATGGTTGCTTCAATTCATATTGCAAGACAATTTTTGTCGGGGAAAAGCCGTCAAGCTGCAATGCTCATTTCACAACTTATCAGGATACAAGTGTAACAACTCCAAACTTTATAAGGTTTACTGACATATCAAATGGTAATCCTGTTAAATGGTTTTGGGATTTTGGAGATAATAATACTGATACTATCCAGAGCCCAACTCATGCCTACTCAAACCAGGGTGTTTATTATCCCTGTCTGACTATTACCAATGAAATAGAAAACTGCAAGGATGTATATTGCTCACAGGTGTTTGTTGGCGGAGAAAACGGTTATTGTAATGCAGATTTCAGTTATAAATCAGACCAGTCAGTTGTTACCTTGCCTTATTCGGAGGCATTTTATTTTATTGATAACTCCCAGGGCAATATTTCTTCATGGTACTGGACCTTTGGAGACGGTACCTCCTCAAATGAGAAAAATCCTACTCATATTTTTAATCCGGGTAATTATAAAATCTGCCTCACTATAACATCAATTACCAATAAAGACTTATTCTGTTCTGATACATATTGCTCATTGCTGGTAGTAGATTCTATATCACCTCCCCCGTCCAATTACTGCAGCAATTATTTTACTTATAAATATAATGCAAATGATACTCTAACTATTAATTTTAAAGGAAACGCAATAAACAGCGAATCATCTGTAAAATATCTATGGCACTTCGGAGACGGCGACAGCAGTATAACACAAAATCCGGTTCATACTTATAAACACTCCGGTTCATATACAGTGACTTTAAAAACAAATGATTCAATCTTTTGTAAATACACATCTTCGCAGACTATTAATATTGGTTTGCAGAAAACACTATCATCAATTAGCGGACAGATTTTTGCAGACCGCAGCAATGTAGATGAAGCAAGAGTCATAATAGGCAGCTTTGATTTTACTACCAATAGCTTTACTTATATTGACACGAGCTATGTTGACTCAATCGGTGAATACCGCTTTAACAAGCTGCCATATGGCACTTACCATATACTTGCCTTGCTTCTGCCCGGTTCAAAATATTACAATGAATATGTTCCCACATACTATGGAGATTCATGGAATTGGGAAAGCTCAAAAACTATTGAAATAAATGAATTAACCCTAACAGTTCAGTATGACATACATCTTATCCCTTATCAAAATTTCATCTCCGGCAACGGGAGCATCTCAGGCTATGTCACCTATGGCGGGATAAAACCTTTTAAGAAGAACTATAACCTTAGTGGAATTGAGGTTCTTCTGCTTGACTTAAGCGACAGGGTTCTTGACTTTACTCTTACCGATTTCAAAGGCAATTATAAATTCTCAAACCTTGCTTATGGAACATATAAAGTATATGTTGAAATATGGGGAATGAATTCGACTGCTGCCTTAGTCACTATTAGCCA
>CAZMDE010000489.1:0-2146 GCA_964564355.1 uncultured Bacteroidales bacterium
TTAACCACACCAGAAGTCTGTTCCAACTGGGAAATGGTATATTGAAGTTGTTTGAAAAAATAAATATCCCAATTTTCTGAGTTCCGAAATTACCCGTTGGTTAATAAATATTTCTTACAATGCAGGTATTAGGCAGTGATTTATTTACCGAACGCCAGTAATGTGTTCGCTGTATTCTTCCCCACTACAATATAAGCCAGTGGAAATCTACCATCAGCTATGACTATTTTGTTTATAATAAATCCATTATTTGTAAGCATGGTCTTAAATTCATCTATTCTCCATTTATTGACAACCTTAAATCCGCTTAATGCTCCTGTAACGCTTGCAATAATTCTGCTTTTTGTGTTTTCTCCTGCACAAATTGTCGGTGCAATAAAAGTTCCATTGTCTTTTAATACCCTTTTTACCTCATTTAATGATATCTCCGGTTCATAAAGCAGGTGCAACAGATTTGAAGCTATAACTATATCAAATGATTTATCAGGAAAGCTAAGTTTATAGGAATCCTGAATCTGAAAATCAATATTTTTTATGTTCGAATCTTCCTGTTTTTGCAATGCAATCCGGATCATTTCAGGCGAAATATCTATTGCAGTAACAGAAGAAACTTTTGGTCCGATGTAAAACGGGATAATCCCGGTTCCTGTGCCGATATCAAGAACATTAAAAGTTATATTAATGTCTGAATCCAGATTTTCAAGAATAGCCTTATATGTCCCGGTAAAAATTACCTTAATGAAAGAATCATAAATGTTTGCAAACTTATCCCAAAATCTCCTCTCTTTGTTCTGTCGATTGTCCATACTGATAGTGTTTTTAGGTAGTCTTCAAAATTCAGTAATATACTGTTTAAGGGAGCCAGATGGAGGAACTACTCATACCTTAATGTTTTGACCGGGTTTCTGACTGCTGCCCTCCAGCTCTGCCAGCTAACCGTTAAAAAGGTTGTTGTAACAGTCAAAAATCCGGCAAGAGCGAAAATCCAGATATTAAGTTCGGTTCTGTAAGCAAACCCCTGGAGCCAAAGGTTCAAAATGTACACCGATAAAAGGCTTGCTGGCACGAAGGCAATAAAAATCCATCTGAAAAAATCCCTGTTTAGAAGTGAGATCACCTCTAAGACTGTGGCTCCGTTTATCTTACGCAGTCCTATTTCTTTTGTACGCTTCCGGCTTGTATGAAATGAGATTGCAAACAGTCCTGTCATAGATAAAAACAGGCTTATTAAACAACAGCTTACGATGAGCCTGGCAAAGTTTGTTTCCTTTAAATGATACCAGTCATATCTCTCCCTTACCGATTCAGTGTTAAGAGGAAAATCCGGTATGAGTTTTTGCCAGGTCTCTGCTATTGAATTTTTTACAGCCTGTGATTGTCCTGTTGCAGGCATAACAAGCAAATGACTTCCGGAATTATCAAATATAATAATACCAGGAGTGATCGGATCTTTTGCACCCGAACAATTAAAATCTTTAACGATCCCAATCACTGTCAGTTTCTCATACCCAGGTAGTTTTTCACCTATCAGATTCCTTCCTGAAAAATATCTTGCCAGCGATTCATTAATAATGCAGTTATTCTTATCAGCAGTTATATTGCCTGAAAAATCTCTTCCGCTTGTGAGGTTAATCCCCAGAGTCGTTATAAATGCTTCATCGCCTCTGAAAATTTTTGGTGAGTACTGTTTATCCTCCCCATTTTCTGTGTATTGAAAAGAAGTCTGGATCCATTCCAGCAGGGGAGAGGCTGTAGTAACGGATATGCTGGCAACAGAAGGATATTTTAGCAAGTCCTCTTTAAAAATATTTGTCTGCGATTCATATAAGGAAGGAATTTTTATCTCAATAACATCTTTATTGATGCCGATTTCCTTTTTGGTTATGAAATTTATCTGTTTTAATATAGCAATTGAACAAATTAATAAGACTATTGTAACAATCAGCTGGAATATACTGAATGCCGGGATTTTAATTAATTTTCCCTCTTTATCAATCATAACTTTACTGGCAGAGGATATTTTCTGGTTTTTCATTTTAATCACAGAAAAGATGAATGTGGCCAGTAAAAGCAATAATCCGGCAAAAGACATAATCAGGAATGAATCGGGTCGGGTAATATAAGTTACATCGATTTGAGATAGAGT
>CAZMDE010000490.1:0-2141 GCA_964564355.1 uncultured Bacteroidales bacterium
GTTATTAACATCGCATTGTTAATAACGGACTAATGTATAATAGCTAATGGTATAATTAAAATGCTTAAATTAGAGGAATGAAACTTAAAAAGAAAAATTACGTTTAATATATATTTCTTTTGATTAAATATTATAATTCATGAAAATTAAAAAGAATATAGCAATCAGTGATTCAGGTTTTATTTTCAATCCTGAAACAGGAGAATCCTTTTCATTAAATGCGTCAGGTAAGGAAATAATGAGCATGATGAAGGAAGGTAAATCATATAAAGATATTAAAAAATACATACTTGACACTTATGAAACAGATGAAAACAGTTTTGAGAGAGACTATGAAGATTTCACTGTTTTATTAAAAATGCATAATCTTATCGAAAATTAATTAAAAGAAAAAAATTATAAACTGAATAATGGGAAGAAGAAAGAAAGTTGTAGTTGCGGTTACGGGCTTGAATGCAATTGACAGTCCCGGACCAGGTGTTTCCGTTATTAGAGCATTGAAGGAGTCGAAATATTTTGATGTGAGAATCATAGGTTTGTCATATGAATCTCTGGAACCTGGAAATTTTATGCGTGACCTTGTTGATAAAACATATCATGTGCCATATCCTTCTGCAGGAACTGAAAGTCTTATAAACAGGCTCGAATATATTCATAAGCAGGAAAACCTTAATGCTATTATTCCTAATTTCGATGCAGAGCTTTTCAATTTTATTAAGCTGGAGAAAAAATTAAAAAGCAAAGGTATCAGGACTTTTCTTCCTACGCTTGAGCAATTTGATGAACGCCATAAAATAAACCTGAGTGATTTCGGAAAGAAGTATGGATTGAATGTTCCCAAAGACAAAGTGATAAATTCTATTAATGAGCTAAACACTCTGCATTTTGACTTTTCTTATCCTGTAGTTATTAAAGGCAAATATTATGATGCGGGCATAGCAAACAATGCTGACGAGGCAAAATCTTATTTTAATAAAATAAGCTCCAAATGGGGTTTGCCGATAATTATCCAGGAATATATCAAAGGAACTGAATATAATATTACCGGGCTTGGAGATGGAAAGGGCAGGACTGTTGCTACAGTTGCGATGAAGAAAATGTATATAACAGATAAAGGGAAAGCCTGGTCAGGCATTACAATTATGGATGATACTTTGCTGAAAATGACTAACAAGTTCATTAAATCCACTAAATGGCGTGGAGGTTTCGAGCTTGAACTGATGAAAACTAATGAAGGAAAATATTATCTGCTTGAAATAAACCCAAGGATTCCGGCATGGATTTATTTAGCAGTTGGTGCAGGGCAGAATATACCGGAAGCATTGCTTAAGCTTGCCCTTGGTGAAAAGATATCACCTTATAAGTCATATCAAACAGGAAAAATGTTTATACGTTATTCTTATGATATGATAGTTGACATCAAAGATTATGAGCAAATATCTACTTACGGAGAACTTTAACAATTAACAATTAGCAATAAACTAATATATGAAGGAAAAACTCAGATATGAAAGACCTGCAATAAGAAAGCTTGAGTCGGGAATGCCTAATAAATTCGGCATGAGAACAGAGTACAGCCATATGAGCCACATTGATGGTAATGAAGTGAAGGAGCTTGTGAAGGAATACGGTTCTCCATTATTTGTATTGTCAGAAAGAACTATCAGAAACACATATCATAATGCTAAAACAGCATTTACAACAAGATATCCTAAGGTGCAGTTCAGCTGGTCTTACAAGACTAATTATTTAAATGCAGTTTGTAATGTTTTTCACCAGGAAGGCTCCTGGGCAGAGGTAGTTTCAGGCTTTGAATATGACAAGGCAATTTCAAACGGTGTGCCCGGAAAGAATATTATTTTTAATGGTCCGGATAAAGCTGAAGCAGAGCTTATAAAAGCAATTGAAAATGATTCGCTGATACATATAGACCATCTTGATGAACTGTACACATTGATAGGGCTTGCAAATAAAATGAATAAAAAGCCTAAAGTGGCTATACGTGTGAATATGGATGCAGGCATATATCCTATGTGGGACAGGTTTGGCTTTAATTATGAAAACGGGCAGGCCTGGGATGCACTGAATAAGATAATGAATTCACAAATGCTTGACCTTGTGGGTTTGCATACACATCTTGG
>CAZMDE010000491.1:0-1425 GCA_964564355.1 uncultured Bacteroidales bacterium
GGTGAATCCCTTTTCTTCCGATTCGGTGGAAGTAATGCTTTGCACAGATTTGAGGATTTTCAAGTAAGTACCAAAACAACGGATGCTTTAAAAAACCTGGGAGGGTTTGAAATGCCTGCCTCTCCACGATGGATTTGGAATACAGAATTATCCTATTACCCATCTTGGGCAAAAAACATGAGAACATCTATAGAATGGCAGCATTTATCAGGTTGGTTTCAAAATCAAATTAACACCATTGAAGCTGAAGGTTATGATGTATTTAATTTTAGAATTGGCTACCAGTTTAAAGGTATCGAAATATACTCAAATGTCATGAATCTGTTGGATGAACTATATGCAACAGGTGCATCAAGGGGTAATAATATAACTGATAGAACAAATTATACCCCAGCAGCACCAAGGACAATAGTTTTAGGAATCCAATACAATTTTGTTAAAAAATAATTTTTGACTAATTCATATTATCATGAAAATAAAAAACCCAAATCTTTTTGGAAAAATTTATAAATGGCATTCTTATATAGGTTTGATAACGGTAATACCTGTTATTTTATGGACCTTGTCAGGTTTTATGCATCCCTTTTTATCTCATTGGTTCAAACCATTAATATCGAGAGAATTTATTGCCCCTGTCGTAATTATAAAAGATCAACTTCAAATACCATTACATAAAGCTTTAGAGGCTAATAATATTGATGCATTTAGGAATGTGAGAATAATCCAGTTTAAAGACAGTAGTTTTTATCAGGTAAAAAAGCCTAATTCAGAATTTATATATTTGAATACTTACAGTGGTAAAATACTTTCACATGGTGATAAAAAATATGCAGAATGGATGGCCAGGTATTTTTTGGGCGATTCTATCAGCCCAATTCATAGTATAGAAAAAATAGATAGGTTTACACAGCAGTATAAATTTATAAACAGATTGTTACCTGTTTGGAAAGTAACCTTTCACAGACCTGATGCGATGGATGTATATGTAGAAACATCATCAACCAGGCTTGGAACATTTAACCCTATCTATAGAAAAGTTTTTTTATGGATATTTGATAATTTTCATAATTGGAATTTTCTTCATATTATCTCAAATAATAGCCTAAGGATTATTATAATGGTTACTCTTCTATCAATCATTATAGTTTCTTCCTTAAGTGGTATTATTATTTACGGATTTTTATGGAATAAATTCCAAAAACCAAATGCCACTGATAAACCTGGAATTTTAAGGAAATATCATAGACAAGTGGGTATTGCAGTGGCTTTTGTATCCTTCACTTTTGCATTTAGCGGAGCTTATCATGCAACTCAAAAATGGGAACCTGATTTATTGCCAGATTTAGTTTATGAACCCATCATTAAAACCTCCGAAGTAAATCAATCTTTTTTAAATTTTCCTCTGGAATGGAATAGACTGGTAAA
>CAZMDE010000491.1:1435-2140 GCA_964564355.1 uncultured Bacteroidales bacterium
TAAACCCGATAATGGATTATTTTATCAGGTATTTTATAATTCTAAAACGAGTGATCAATCCGAAATGTCTTGCCATGTTCCCACTTCATCCAGAGAAGCAAAAACAGATGTAACAAAACCCAAACCGTCAGCTGACATTATATATTTTAACATCAAAGACACAAGTATCTGGCAGAATGGGGATGTGAAATATGCTCAGTTCGTAGCGGCCTTTTTGACTAATAAGTTCCATCTTTTTAAGGACAAGAATCCAACCAAAGCTCGATTAATCGAAACTGAAAAACTTGATAAATTCGAAAGTCGGGAATATGGATTTGCTTTTAAACGACTACCAGTCGTAAAATTAGCTTATGAAACTCCTCAAAAATCAAGTTTTTTTATTGAAACTGCAACTTCACGTATAGCAGCAAAAATAGAAAATGCAGATCGTTTAGAAGGGTATTCTTTTGCTATTTTCCATAAATATTTACTTTTGGATTGGGCTGGTAAGAATGTACGAGACATCACAATGATGTTTTCTGCAATGGGTCTATTAGCTGTTTCAATTTTAGGATTGGTCTTATTTATAAAAAAACCATAAAATGAATTGGAGGCTATCCATTAAGTTTGGATAGCCTCTATATTTTAAAGGATAACAAGAACTTCCCTTAAAATATCAATAACTAACTATTTCACTTGACAGATAACCTATTCTCATGGCTACAA
>CAZMDE010000492.1:0-2120 GCA_964564355.1 uncultured Bacteroidales bacterium
CCTGTTTTTCATAATTATTGCATGGTTTGTACTCATCCCCTATAATTTCAGGGAGGATTCGGCAACCTTTTGATGAGATTATGAGCAAAGTAACTCCATATCTAATGGTTTATGCAAGTGGTATTGAAGGAATCTAATTCAATCACAATCTTTTGGAGCATTCTCAAAAATCCATCAAAACCTAGCCCAAACCTAGCCTAAAACAAAAAACACCTACACAAATAAATGTGTAAGTGTTTGATTGTCTGTGTAGCGAGAGGCGGGGATGATCCGCCGACCTCATGATTATGAACTTCGAATTTATTGTCATTCAGGTTGACACTGATTTTCTTTTGTTTACTTTTTGAGGATTTTAGGCAACTCGTTTTCTAGCTTTAAAATTTATACACAACAGAACCAGAAGAATGCAATTGAATTTATTGATCAAATTATTTATTAATTCCCATTTCGTATTCAAGCTATTAGGACAGACAGGGAGCATGAGTTCCAGGCTCAGTTACATTGGCATGTTTAAGATAAGGAGATGAGACATGTTTCTATCAAATCCAGATCTCCTCAACTTATAATGGTAAAGCAGAAAGATCTCATCGGACATATCAAGAGGGATTTTATCAACTGCAGCCACCCAACTGAAGCTTTCGAAGGAAAACACCTTTTGAGTAACCAAATGATATATTAAAATCTATCTAAAAGAGTCTGCTAAAAGTTGAAGTATTGCGCCTCTGGCTGCTGCTCTGTCGGCGATATAAGCGGAATCTGTTGTGAAATCTTTAAACAGACCGGTTTCAGTAAGTATTGGTTGTGCCTGTGCAGATAGTCCTGCTAAGCCTGAAATAGCTGAAGTAAAAAGCAGCTTTCTCATGCAAGCAACTTTTTAAAGAAATCAAGGTCCAATTTGTGATCAATAGCTGAAAAAAACTGACCATTTGGGCCATCGTCTTCTATTAATGCAGGAGCTAATGCTCCAGGCAATGTGGCTTCAACAGGATGGTCTGCATTTGGACCGCCTAAATCGGTGCGCAGCCAACCCGGGTCCAGAGTATTTATTCTGACGCCTGTGTTGACAAGTTTTGCGGCAATATCCTCAGTAAGTTTATTTACAGCCCATTTTGAAGCACCGTAAGGTGCAAGTTCAGGTTGATCTTTTATTCCCGAAGTAACATTTATTACCCTGCCAAAACCGTTTTCTATCATGGCAGGAATGAATGCACCACACAGGCTATACATGGCAAAAACATTAACTTTAAATGTTTCCATCCATTCATCCCAGCTATGGTTCCAGTAATCTTTATGATATGTAGTCATAATGGCCGCATTATTGTACAGAATATCAATATTTATTTTAAGATTTCGCACCTGTGCTATAACCTGCTTAACTTGTGATTCTTTAGAAAGTTCACCATAAACACAATAAACTTTTACCTTATTATTTTTAAGGAGTTCAATTGTTTTTGCACAGCTTTCTTTCGTCCTCCCGTGGACAATTATATTGCATCCAAGTTTTGCTGATGCTTGTGCAACCTGCTGACCTACTCCCCGGCTAGACCCTGTAATAAAGGCGTTTTTCCCTTTTAACTGTATCATAACATTATCATTTTAAATTTAAATTATTTAGTACCTGTTTTAATTCTTTGCTTTTTCATCCAATAAAACAGTGATACTCTTCAGAATAATCGGTTCTGTAAGGATTGAGCCGTGGCGATCGAACTTAAAACCAACCGTTTCAATCAGGTTTTTCTTCTTTTGCTTATTTACCAGGAAATCCCGGGTAGATAATATTATTACGACATCCTGTCCTGCTTTATAAGCTGACGAATTAAGATTTTTAGAAACACCGCTCCAGACATAATGGCCTTGCGCACCAGCCTGAATAAAAGGAGTGATTTGCATCTTACCATCGTCAAAGTAGGCTTTGGGAACGTTAAAAATATATTCAATTATAAAGGGTTCAAAGTTGTGCGGTCTGCCTAATGTCTGACAGATAGTAACGTCACCTGTGTGACCCGGAGGTATTTGTCCTTTCCCCCATTTTGGAATTAAGGCAGCACAGGAGAGCATCAGAAAAAAGCAGGGCGGGATTATCTGGCACACGCAAGGCAGCGGAAAAAGTCTTGTTATGG
>CAZMDE010000493.1:0-434 GCA_964564355.1 uncultured Bacteroidales bacterium
TGATTTGGGTTTTGATACTATAAGTGCCGGCAATACTGCTTCATTCGCAATGGAATGTTACGAAAAAGGATTAGTTGAAAATTGGGATGGTCTCGATATGAGTTGGGGTAACGCTGAAGCACAGAGAGAATTCATCAGAAAAATGGCTTACAGAGAAGGTATTGGAAAAATATTTGCTGATGGTACAAGAGATGCAGCTAATATAATTGGTAAAGGAAGCGAGGAGTTCGCAATCAATATCTATGGCATGGAACTCTCAGGAGTTAATGTTAAAGGTTGCCTGACTATGGGAGTTGTTTTAGCTGTTGCTGACTTTGCAAGCCACACAAGGTCATGGATTACTGAAGCAGAGATGGGAGAAAACTTTAAGATAGAAGATATTCCTGCGACTGTTGCTGATGGACTTGATGATGTTAATGCCCGTAACAGCATAA
>CAZMDE010000493.1:444-2107 GCA_964564355.1 uncultured Bacteroidales bacterium
TGTGATTTTGTTCCATTTGGTTTAGACAGATTGGCGCCAATATTAAATGCTGCTACAGGCTCAAACCAAACTGCCGAATCATTGAGAGAACTTGGAGCAAGAATAACAAACCTTTCAAGAAGATATAATTTGCGCAATGGCAGAAAGCACACAGATGATACATTGCCCGGAAGATTCTTTAACGAAGAATCCCTATCCGGTTTTATGAGAGGGAAAAAGCTTGATAAGGAATACTTCAATTCTATAATACAAAAATATTATAAAATCCGCGGCTGGTCTGAAAAAGGTGAACCTATAGCAGAATAATAAATATTAAGTTCTTCATTGCGAACCTGAGTGTTCTTAGTGCACTTAGTGGTAATTTTTAATTAGGGATTCCTAATTGACTGTTCTTCCTTTCCACCTATATTTCCCAATGCTTCCAATTATCCCGATTATAGTCACATAGAATATATTGATGAATTCCAAAGGAATAAAATATTTCATAAGATGTCTTCTATTCATAAATGAAGATACACCTGAAAGAATCGGAAAATCAATCAAACACTTGCACACGAATAACGATAAAAACATTAATCGTACATCGTACATCGTACCTCGTATATCAAACGACATTATTAATAATAAGAGCATGGTCAAATTAAACAAATACACCACTATGGCTGTAATCATTATACTCAAGCTTTTATATCCTTTTGTCTTGGAAACCCAGCGTTTTCTCTGAGAAATGAATTCTCTAAAACTCTCTTTAGCTTTGGTATAAACTATGGCATCACTGTTTTTAATAAAATGCACCTTACCGGGATATTTATCATTTATCCTGATCATCAGAAACATATCATCACCAGAGGCATATTTATCATCCGTTCCATATCCATTAACTGCTAAAAAAGCTTCCTTTTCAAAAGCTATGTTTGCTCCATTGCACATAATTGGAAGCTTAATATTAGCTGAACCTGCTGTAGTTCCGATTAGGCTCATGAATTCGAGTGATTGCAGCCTGGTAAATATCGTATTATCATTATTAAAGCAAACAGGTCCAATCAGCATTTTA
Source organism: uncultured Bacteroidales bacterium (assembly GCA_964564355.1). Lineage (GTDB taxonomy): Bacteria > Bacteroidota > Bacteroidia > Bacteroidales > JAGODS01 > CAZMDE01. The sequence continues at coordinate 1,499 of CAZMDE010000493.1, forward strand.
GGATTATTTGTCTCATAATAATCAACTATTGTTGAAAGCCAATTATCTCCAAACCTGCAATCAGCATCTGTGGTAATTATCAAATCACCGCTTGATTCTTTTATTCCTATTGATAAGGATAGCTTTTTATAAGCTATGCCTGTATTTTGTGATTCAGAATTTAAAAGCCTTATACTATTTTGCTTATTATCATTAATAATGCGTCTAACCTTTTCAGGAGTATTGTCTGTTGATTCATCATTAATCACAATTATTTCAAACAGCTCCTTAGGGTAATTCTGTTTGATAATATCATTTAAACAATTCTCAATATTATCTTCCTCATTCCTGGCTGGTATAATAATACTTACCCTGGTTGATAATGAGTTGCCAGAAATAAAATAATACTTTGATATAAACCACCCAATACTATAAGCAGTAATAATACCAAGGTAGGCTATTGTTATAAGAAATACGAGAAACAAAAATACATTCATAATGAACAAAAATACTGCTTTATTAAATAAAATCAGTATAAATGTTATTTCCAATATTTGTGAATATTATTATGCTATAGGATAAAAAAGTCTCATTGCTTTTATCCCTAATTTAGAATGATGAATTCAAACT
>CAZMDE010000494.1:0-2100 GCA_964564355.1 uncultured Bacteroidales bacterium
ACGCTTGCAGTTGGAGCAGTTGGAGCTCCTGCTGCTGCATTTACAGTTACAGTAGTTGTTGATAGAGATATACATGTAGGGTCAGAGGCTCTTCTTGCCAGTACAACCTGATTAGCTCCAACAGCCACGTTTGTGAATGTAGTGCCAGCCTGATATGTTCCTCCGGCAATATTATATTCATATTCAGCTCCTATTGGTGCAGTAATTGTGACAGTACCAGTAGGTATTCCACAAGTAGGTTGCAAAGTTACACTCGCTGTTGGTGCAGCAGGAGGAGTACAAGCAACAAATTCATCTGAACCTAAATCAGGTGTTGATGCATCTCTTGTTTCTAAATCCATATCTGAAGAGACATTAGTTGTATATCCTGCACCAGTTGTAATAGGGGTGCCTCTGTTGCTTACAAACTGATAGCTTTGACCGTCAGTAATGTCAATCCAAAGATCTCCGGGCATTGCAGAACCACCAGAACTTAAAAATAAATTTGCAGGATTCAGAAGTCCGGAAGAGAAATTAGATGTTCCTGAAGTATAGGTTGCAGAGTAACTGTTTGCATCTCCCCCAACTGCCTGCCATGCTGCAAGGTCAGCTTTTGTAACATTATTTCCCCAGCTACCAATATAATTTCTGGTTGCGCCGGCATTGCGGAACAGGAAGTTATTGTTACTGCTCCAGTTTGTTGCGAAATTAGATGTTCCAAAATTATTTATTGAAGTATTATTTAAGCCACCTGAACGTGTATTAATAAAAATATTATCCCTGACCTTAATAACATCTCCAACTGAAGTTCCATTAGCGCCGCATACTCTTAAAAATGCTGATGAAGTATTTGTAGAACCGCTATTTGTACCTGCTATCCATACTGTATTATAGAAAACATTTGTTGTAGAAGATGATCCAAGTTCAATATCAATACCATCTATTTCCAGATCAGTAGTTGTACCACCATTATTATCCAGATAAATCATATTATTATAAATATTCCAGTTACCAACACCTGTGCCACCGGGAGTACTTAGCTGGACAACTATACCTTCTGAACCGCTATTAACACTTGTTGATGGCATACCCCAAATTTCATTTCCATAAATTGAACCGCTAACTGTTGTCCCATTTGTAATACTGACGTAAATAGCTGCCTGAGCACCTGTGCCAGATGTAGACCAATAATTAGCAGGTCCGGTAACTACATTATTTGCTATAATATTTCCACTTGAAGAAGCAGCCGGAGTATATCTAATTCCATAAGCATTATATTCTGATGGGAAACATTCTGAACCCTGTATAACATTACCTGTGATAATTTGTGTACCTGAACAGGAGTTGTTAATTAATTGTATTGCACCACCCTTATAAGCTCCATTTTGTATAATATTCCAGAAACCATTATTTGTAATATTTAGAGAACCTGTACCTGTAGATTCTATTCCGTAAATATATCCCGGATTGGAAGACTCTGCTCCTCCCTGTATCATAATCAAATCTGCAGTAGTAGGAGCTGTTTCAAATGTTTCTGCTCTGACTCCTCCTAAGGTATTATGATCAATAGTTCCTGCAGTACTTCCATTAGTTTGTATACAGGTAAATGCAGTATAATTAGTTCCGCTCATGTATATTCTTTTAATGGTATTATAATTAACATTATTGCCGCTTCCTGCAGTAATAATCATACCATAGTTCCAGACTATATTTGTATTATAAGAATTGACCCAACCTCCATTACCTCCGCATAAAGCTGCATTACCCCCAATGTAATTATTTGAAATAATATTATTATTTGCAGAAGCGCCAGGGACAAAATTAATAGCTGCCTGTACACTTGTTGAGTTGGTTAAGGTATTGTAAATGCTGTTATTTTCTATATCCCAGTTCCCTCCATTACCTGTTGAAGTTACATTAATACCATATCCAAATGTAGCACCTGAGCCGGCGAAATTGAATATATTATTATAAGTAATAGCATTGTCGTGGTTAGGAGCACCTGCTAATCCATTAGAGTATATTAAATTATATACTGATGTTGATGGATTGCCAATAGTGTTATGGTCAATCGTCAGATAACTGTTACCTGAGCCTGTTCCTGAACCCGGTCCAATATTA
>CAZMDE010000495.1:0-2093 GCA_964564355.1 uncultured Bacteroidales bacterium
ATAATATTCATCAACATAAAACGAGAATAAAATATCACCTCAAAAAAAGAATTAACCAGTAAAGGTAAATGAAAATTATTTTGTAATTTTGCAATAAATTTATATTGTTATGACAACTGCAGTTATCAGCTCCAATTCTAAAAAAGATATTACAGCTTTTTGTGATTTTGCTAAAAAGATGGGCTTAAAAGCTAAAATCTTGACTGAAGAGGAACAGGAAGATAAAGCTTTTTTTGCATTAATAGAAGAAGGGCTTAAAACAAAAAATGTTTCCAGAGCAACTGTTATGAAAATTCTTCATAGAAAATGAAAGTAATATTTAAAGAACAATTTACTAAAGACCTTCTGAAAATAAACAATATTCTTATAAATAAGCTTGTTGAAGAGAGTATTGTAAATGTTGAAAATGCACCCAATCTTCATAATATTGAGAAATTAGGCAAACTAAAAGGTTATAAAACTGTTTATAGAATTAAACTTGGGGATTACAGAATAGGAGTTGTTATTTTAAATAATACAATTACATTTTCGCGTATCCTTCATCGTAAAGATATTTATAAAAAATTCCCTTAACAATTGCTAAATTTGATTCTAAATCGCTTAAATGTTAATTTGAGAAGTTAAAATAACTCATTTATAATTCCCTTTCCGACCTGTAGTATATTACATTTCTTTTATTAAGATAGTTTATGAAATGATTGAAATGGTCGGGATTACTGCCGACAAGCTCAGGAGGGAAGACACCTTTTTTATTAAACTTTCCGCTCAGCATCAGGTCAACTGCTGCAGTTGCGGTATAGCCGGTAGTCCTTGCCATAGATGATGTTTCGGATTCGCTGTCATATTTATCATAAAGGTCGTAGATAATTTCTTTATTTATTTTTCCTTCTTTTCCGGTTATCTTTATTCTCATAACTGTAAACTCATTTTCTTCGGGCTTTAGATGCCAGGAGCGGAAGAGAAGATTAGTTGTGAAATCAATAGGTTTTACAGATGTACCATTGATCTTAACAGGATTATTATCAAAAAAGCCGGCTGCTTTGAAAGCCTGTATCAGCCTGATATGTCCGGGATATCTTAAGGTTTTTTCTTTCATATTAGGGATATGCTTCATTGTAAATATCAATGAGCGCAAGCCATCAGTATTAAAAGCTTCAAGGTCGCCGATGCCCGGGAAATGGACAAGCTCAGGGTCGCTCATAGCAGGTTTTGTTATCATCCGGCTGTTCTGCACATAGCGGGCAGGCCTTGTATATTCTTCAATAACATCTACCGGTGAGAAAGGAGCCTTGTATTCGAAAGGGAAGTTCCTTTCCTTAGGCAATCCGCCAACCATGTATTCAAAGTCGGTGATTTTCATTTTCTCATTGTAATAGCCCAGAGCAAGGTTAGGCACGCCCGGAGCTACGCCGCAGTCAACAATTGCAGAAACTTTATTTTTTACTGCAATATCATTAAGGCTGAGCAGGTCTTCAGGCAGAAAAGATATATCAACAAGGTTTTTGCCGCAGCTTATAATGGTTTTTAATGTTTCATAGCCCATAAATCCGGGGACTGCAGAAAGTACAATGTCAAAATCCGTAATAAGAGTTTTTATTAATTTCTGGTCTGAAAGATCCCCTTTTATTGTATTAACCCTGCTGCTTGATTTGAGGAAATTCAAAGCTTCTTTGTTAATATCAACAGAAGTTACTTCATATTTGTGCGCCAGGTCCTTTGCCATAGCCCTTCCTACCATACCCGCACCTAAAACTATAACCTTTTTCATAATAAATATATGTTTAAATTTTAAGGTGCAAATCTAAATAAAATTTATTAAAATAGATATGGGATGGGAGATGTGAGATATGAGAGTGAGACAAAAGAAATATAATTTTTTAAAGGGGAAGTTTTTTGTTTTTTCAGCGGCGTAAGACCGCTGGCTGACCGAAGGGCAGCGTATTCCAAATAACAAAATCCAAATACCATATAACAAATAAATATAAAATAACAAATATCAAATAATTTCTATAAAAACCCGTAGGATTGACCTGTTTATAGAAAATAAATCACGCCCCCCTCTCTCTCTTTCCGAGACAATGGCACAAACCATA
>CAZMDE010000496.1:0-2082 GCA_964564355.1 uncultured Bacteroidales bacterium
CTATATAAAGATATGCACACCGCCTTTTTAACGCATCGGATAATTGTCTTGTATTATTGCTTGTTAGTATTACTACTGGTCTACTTTGAGCTTTTACAGTTCCTAGCTCTGGAATTGAAATTTGGAAATCCGAAAGTAGTTCCAGAAGAAATGCCTCAAACTGCTCGTCTGTTTTGTCAATTTCATCTATGAGCAACACAGATTGCTGTTGACTTCGTATTGCCTTTAGTAGAGGCCTTTCAAGCAAGTATTCCTCAGAAAACAAAGTGCTAAGGTTTGGGTTTGGGGTTGGGGTTGGATTTGCATTGTCATTTGTGACACTACTGTTTTGAGAAATGCCAAGCTGAATACTAAGCAGCTGTCTCTGATAGTTCCATTCATAAAGCGCTTTTGATTCATCTAAGCCTTCATAACACTGAAGTCTTATCAACTCTGACCCATATACAGCTGCAAGAGCTTTTGCTACTTCAGTTTTCCCAACTCCAGCAGGACCTTCTATAAGTAGCGGTTTACCCAATTTTAATGCAACAAATATTGTTATTAAAAAATCCTCATCAAAAATATATTTTTCAGCCTCAAGCGCCCTTCTTAATGTCATCAAATCCATATAACAAATTTCCTCTCAATTCTATTCATTTCAAGTCTTTTCATTTCACATCAAATCATTTCATTTCATTCATTTCAAGTCTTTTCATTTCACATCAAATCATTTCATTTCTAATCTAATCAAATCATTTCAAATCAAATAAGCTTTCTAGAAATTTCCAGCAAAGTTTCTCTATTATTTAAATTTGGCTCATCAACTACTATTTCAAAAAGCATATTAAGAATTTGTCCAATCTTCTTACCTTGCTTTACACCTATATTTAGAAGATCTCTTCCATCAATAGCCAAATTTTTTATAGAAAAACAATGAGCCTGTTGCATAATATTTTCATATATCTGACCTACTTCTTCTAGTACCTTCAAATTTTTACTCGATAATTCCAAATTTTGGGCTTTTATATCAGCCTCATGAACCTTAAGAATATATGGTAACAACTCTTCTCCAACCTCACCTGCAAGACGCCTAACTGCTTTTGGGGTAGCTACTATTCTTCTATCATGATACTTTATGAGTTTTAAAATTAAAGCTTTAGATTTATTGTCAAACTTAAGTCTATTCATAATATTACCTGCAAGCTTCATGCTGTGTTCAACATGTCCATGAAAATGATCTATACCATTTTCATCTGTTAAATGTACTAGAGGTTTTCCAATATCATGTAAAAGCATAGTCCATCTTAAAATTAAGTCTGCTTCAATATTTTGTACAGATTGAAGAGTATGTATTGCAACATTATAAAGATGATACGGATGGTTTTGCTCTGTGTGAAAACACAGTTCAAACTCAGGAAGAATGTATTGAAGTAATAATGTATCCCTTAAAAGTATAAATCTCATGGGACTTTGGGAAAGTAAAATTTTAGTTAGCTCATCTCTTATTCTCTCGTGACTGATTTGCATTATTTGAATACTGCAATTACGTATAGCATTAAGGACTGAATTATCTACAGAAAATCCAAGTTGAGCAGCAAATCTTATAGCTCTTAGCATTCTTAAAGCATCTTCATTAAACCGCTTTTTCGCATCTCCTACCGTGCGAATTTTTTTATGTAAAATATCTCCTAAGCCATCATGGAAATCAACAATTCCTTTTTGTGGATGCCATGCAATTGCGTTCATAGTAAAATCGCGTCTGCAGGTATCTTCAAATAATGAAGTAGTAAATTCAACTGTTTCCGGACGCCTTCCATCAATATATTCACCATCTGATCTAAAGGTGGTAACTTCGTAGTCCCCACCTTCAAATAAAACTTTAACAGTACCGTGTTTTATACCTATGTCAAAAGTCTTTTCAAATAACCTTTTTACTTGATAAGGCATTGCACTAGTTGTAATATCCCAGTCATAAGGCGTTTTTCCCATAAGGCTATCTCTTACGCAACCACCTATAGCATAAGCTTCATAACCATTACTCTCTAGTTTTTTTATAATGCTTTGCACATTTTCTGGCATTACAAGCTCATAAGTAAGTTTATC
>CAZMDE010000497.1:0-2079 GCA_964564355.1 uncultured Bacteroidales bacterium
CCCTTTTAACAATAGGAGCAGTATCAACCTTTGCATATCCCCCGCATAATTCATACATAAACTTTTCAAACAATTCTGCTATCTCGGTCTGATAAAGATTGAATGATTCTGTTTCTTCTGCCCTGATTATCTCTCCATAATTTCCTTCAAACTCCTTATTAACCATTACTGCAAAATCCATCTTTGTTATATCCGTCTCTATCATCCGCTCCCTCAATCTCTGATGATTTATCATAGTAAAGCTTTCTCCCCCTAATTCCTTTTGAAGCCCCCATTGCTTTTCTATAGTAGTTCTGAAAACATTATAATACGATGATGATAACCTGTTCCTGAATTTCTTAACATTTATATGTGTTGAGTCTAATCCTATATTTTTATAAATCTTCTTCCTGTACGATTTGTTGAAAACTACATCATACATTACTTCATTTTCTATAGTTATCAAACTTTTTGTCAGGTTTGTGTAAACATAACCATGATTGAGCATTTCATCCTGATAATGTTTCTGTTCTGGCATTCTCAATATTCTTCCCACTGTCTGCACCCCGAATGTTGCATTTGAGTATTCCCTGAATATCAGTAGCACTGCTGCCCTCGGACAATCCCAACCTAATGATATAGCTTGTTTGAATAAAAGCACCTCTGCCAGGTTTTCATGTTCTTCAAGTCCTTCCTTGTTTGCAGTTTCACCCCTTAGCTGAAGGCTATGCTCAATATATTTCTCCTCCTTATCCGGAGTATAAATGGTCATCCCTACCTTTAGGCTTGTAAATGGAAAACCTGTCATATATCTCACTGCTATCAATATTCTGTAATTTGACAACGTATCCTTTACAGGAACCTCAAACTTAACTATATTATTCCCCTTCAGCCTGTACCAGACATTATTCTCTATGTCCTTATGCTTCTCATAAACCCTGTTCTTCCTGCATCCCCCCAAAACAACAATTGTCAGCACTGCTAATATGATTAATCCTCTTTTCATTTTTATTCCATATTTTATTCAGAAAGCAAAATTATGCTTTATTATGAAAATAAGAGTTAAATCTATTTTGAGGAGTTTTTAAATATAATTTTTTCAAAGGGATATTTTATTATTTTTCAGCGGCGCAAGTCTGCTGGCACAGTGAAGCTGGGCTGAATTAGTTTGTAGTTTATAGTTTGTAGTTCATAATTCGTAGTAAAAAATGCTTCTATAACACCGTAGCAACACCGAGACAACAACGTTATTCCAACCTTATAACCCCCGTTTTGATGTACGATGTACGAAGTACGAATTACGATTATTCGCTATATTTAATTGTTCTTTAATGAGCTCATGCTTTAGTTTCACTCAGGTTTAGATTAAAAGAAAAGCCCCACAGGGTTAATGTGAGGCTTGATTCTTTGTTAAAACTTAATTTAGATTAGACAGTGCCGGTGGCGATGTCGGTTAATGGGTACTCAGGTTTGCCGGATGCGATAGAGACAGCACGGATTTTGAAGGCAACGCGGTCGCCAGTAGCAGGCATGGTTTTGAAAACAGAGAGATACTCAGTCTCAATGCTGCTACCAGTCAAGAATGTATCGTCAAGCACAGCAATTTTCTTGTAAAGACCGTTACTGATGTATGTAACACCTCTTTTAAGCACCTTTGTAGCATAGACAATCAGCTTGGTATCTGCATTGATAGCAGGGGTGAAATTGAGCTTGATTTCCTCAGACCCCGGTGTAGTGACAATGTCAGCTGAGAAAGTGTTAAAAATCTCAACAGGAGCCAGAACCGGAGGTGCTGTAAGCATAGCTTCATTGATTTCCTGCAGGTAACGGTTTAAATGAGTGAACATAGTCCTTCCATTGTAAGAGAAGGAGCTACCCATAGAGCCGACCATGCTTGCACCATCAGACATGCTGTTCAATGCAGTACGCTGGTCGTCAGACAGGTTGTACCAAGCAGACGCAGTATTTCCGAAGAGAGCCCGGACACGCTGCTGCGCTTGTGTGTTAGGATTCAAAGGACTTGTGAGAGTCCTGATGTAGTTGCCCCAACGGTTACGTCCGAAGACAGAACCGGCTAACTTCCCGCTCATCTGGGCGACG
>CAZMDE010000498.1:0-1035 GCA_964564355.1 uncultured Bacteroidales bacterium
TTATAGTCTCTGGGCCGACTTCTACACAAAACAAGGCAATAAATTGAATATTTATCAAGATGAAGTGGGTGGAAGAGCCCATAACTTTTACTAAAATTTATGGGTTGATTATGTAAGTATACTATAGTACCAATAATATAATATTATTTGTAAAAAATGTAAATATTCTTTTCAACAAAATAATGTAATAAAACATAATATTAATATTTTGCAAAGTTACAAGCAAAAACATCAGAACTTAACATAATTATGTATATCAATAAGTATGTGTTACTCGTGTTAAATGCTGGTTGTTTTGAAGACTATGAAAATTTTACAATTTTGTCCGACAGAAGTAGAAATCTTACAGTTATGAAGCTCACGCTTGATAATATTATTGCCTTGTTTTTGCATATAATAAGACATGTGAAACCTAACTCACATAGTTTATTAAAGAACATAAATTATGTGGAGATTCGGAGCTATAGCATTGTTTGTCTTAAGTTTTCAGCATTCATAAAGTATGTAAAAAACATTGTTATATATATGATAATATATATTATGAAATTCCACTTCTATTCCGCATTTCGATACACAGAGTTAAACAGGAGAAGAACAAAAAGAAGAAACCAAAGCAGAGATGTAGGTATTTACAAGTTAAATTTAAACTACGTGTGCTTAGGTTCATAGAAGAGGGCAATAGCAATAAGGAAGTTAAAGAAAAATTCAGAATTGACAGGAAGTAACTATATAATATTAAATAATGGAAAATTAAGCATGCAGCTGAGGCTAAATTTAATCCGAACGCATTTAAGGTGAGGTAATAGAAGCCAAAATATCCAGAAATCGAAAATTTCGTTGTATAGAAAGTGTTGGAATTCAATGAGTAACAAGTACCAATTACATACAAATATTTGATTCAACTTGCAAAAGAGAAGGCAGAATTTGAATAGATATGCTTGGATTGCAAATTTTCTCTTCATCTAATGTATAATATACGAAATAGAAACAGTTTAACCGTTCGTAAAATGGTTCATCGCAGTAAGATATTGACTG
>CAZMDE010000498.1:1045-2078 GCA_964564355.1 uncultured Bacteroidales bacterium
TTGACGAGATGGTTGTATTAATGTTCGAAAATAACGTATGGAAGACGATGGAAGACTATTAAATTTCGCTTGACTTTGTTTTCAATTTCGATGAATCTCCATGTTCCCGTGGATTAGATGGTGTTTATACAGTAACAATAAAGGGAGTTACTGATGTATTGATTAGATTACCAGACTTTAGTAGAGATAATCTTAGTGTCTGTCCGTTAGTCAGTGCAACGGGTAAAATGTATAAACTATTTGTTCTATTTAAACACATCACTAACTAGAAGCATTTGCTACCAAAGGAGTAATAGAATATTATTGATCAACTTCCGAATATGATTGCTCGTGGAACAAAAAAAGGTTGTATGACAAGAGAATTATTTGAATGGTATTTAGAAAACGTATTTCTACCAGAAGTATATTCTGTTGCATCAAAAAATAATCCATATAATTATTAAAATTAGTAAGTTTTACTAATTGTAGATTGTTATGCCGCTCACTTTGTATCAGATTAGTTCAAAGACAAGCACTAGAACATTCATTTTGTGTATATTCCAGCTGGCATGACGTTTAAATGCCAGGCTTTGGATATACTTTTTTTTAAGTTGTTTAAAGAAAGGTATTATGAGAAATTACTACAGTTCTATTAGGGGTTCCTTCTCAGACATACTACGAATGAAGATGGCGTCACTGATAAAGTAAAGCCAATAGACAGACCATCACTTTGTAAATTATTGTCTTAGGTGTATCCTACAATGTCAGAAGAAACAATAAGGCATGCATTTAAAAAATCTCTCACAACAGAAACTGCTAGATAAATGTAAAAGCAATTAAACAGAAATTAGAACAGAAATCCGTTACGTGAATAAAATTGGTAATAAATGCAACAATATGAAGATACCGATTAAATTTGAGCGAACATAATTGAAATGAATTATATTTTAATATAATATTTGTTTTGTATTAATTGATTACTTCATTAAAGCATCACGAAGCATCCCGAAGTCGTAGGTGATCATCCAGAAGCCGAAGACGTCGCCGCGGTCGC
>CAZMDE010000499.1:0-2069 GCA_964564355.1 uncultured Bacteroidales bacterium
CCTGGTCCCCTGACAATTTCTATTCTCTCTACCAAATCCATACTTATTCCTAAATCATTTCCTATACCGACTGAGCCGGCAATATTCTCATTCAGAGTATGACCGTCAATAAGAATTAAAAACCTCCGGTTGTAATTTGAAGGAGGGCAAAATCCTCTTAAACCGCCATAATAATAATTTCTGTCATTTGTCAGATAGAAACCTTTGATTGAACTGAGAGCTTCGTATAAAGTATTATAATTAAATCTTTCAATATCCTCTCTAGTAATTATAGATATAGAAGAAGGGGCATCCTCAATTTTCTGCTCATACCTCGAAGATGTTTCAATCTGAATATTCATTAAATCCTCAATATTCATAGACATCAAATTTGCATTTCTAATTGAGTCCTCTCTTCCTGAAAAAGCAGGCATTTGTATTATTAGTAAGAATGTAATTGTAATTAAAATTAACTTTTTCATAAATTAAATAATAAAGCCATGTGATGTAATTTTCACATGTACTGATATATTTTATTTATACTGCAATAAGTATTTTTGGTTACATTTATTTTAATATTAATATTTCCCATTTATTTATTAATTTGCAATCACAAATAAATATAAACGCAATAGATTTTAATAGAGGTTATTAGAGTTTAATAAATAAAATTTGAAAATAGATAATAATTGATTGAATTTGTTTAATTTTGTGATTGTTGTTTCATAAGTTATTCAGGGAAATCCTATATAATAAAGCTGTTCTAGTATCGAATTTATTCAGTACTATTTTAAAACATAAATTTTGAGAGTTTTTTTAATAATCATTGTAATCTTACATGGGTTGATACATTTCATGGGTTTTGCAAAAGCATATAAACTTGCAGAAATAATCCAGCTGACAATGCCTATATCCAAAATGGCAGGCATAGGCTGGCTTGCAGCATGCGTATTAATTGTTGTTTGTGCAATAATGCTTTTAATGAAAAATGATAATTGGTGGATGATCGCTATAATAGCAATTGTTTTATCACAAATACTGATAATCGCAAGCTGGCAGGATGCTAAGTTTGGAACTATTCTAAATGTTATAATTCTGATAGCAGCAATCGTCGGTTGGGGAAATCAGAGCTTTAAAAGCAATTATTTGAAAGATATTAAGTCTAATCTCGTTGCAACGGAACAGATACAAACCGATTTGATGACTGAAGCAGACATTCTAAGTCTTCCCAAGCCTGTGATAAAATATATACAATATTCTGGTTTTGTAGGAAAGCCTAAAGTGAAAAATTTCAAAATTATATTTACAGGAAATCTCAGAAAAAATGAAGCATCTGAATGGATGCCGTTTGAGTCGGAACAGTATAATTTTATGGAGATGCCGACCAGGTTATTTTTCCTGAAAGCAGTAATGAAACACTTGCCTGTAAGAGGTTATCACTGTTTTAAAAACGGAACTGCACTTATGGATATAAGATTGTTTTCGTTGTTCAGAGTTCAATATCAAACAGGAAAGGAGATAGGAATTTCAGAGACAGTCACTTTCTTCAATGATATGTGCGTCATGGCTCCTGCGACACTGATTGACAAGAGAATTAAATGGCTTGATGAGGGTAATAATAAAGTGAAAGCAGAATTTACAAATAATAATATCACCATTTCTGCATGGCTTTATTTTAATGATAAAGGAGAGCTGATAAACTTTGTGTCAGAGGACCGCTATGCAGTTACAGAAAAAAATACAATGAAAAGATTACAGTGGTTTACCCCGCTAAAGGATTACAGGGAAATAAACGGTTACAGGCTTGCAGGCTACGCAGAAGCAATTTATAAATATCCAGAGGGAGATATGTGTTATGGGAATTTCAGGGTGACGAATGTGGTCTATAATTGCCAACAATAAAACATAGTCTAAATACTACAGACCGCAGAAAATATTAGATTAAATTTATAAATCTTCTACCTGGCGTGTTTAATTATTTTACCTTCCTGCATAAAGACAATTGATTCAGCAATATTTGTGGAGTGGTCAGACAGACGCTTGATATGCCTGAGAATTAAGATAAGGCTTGTAGCTACAACAATTACTTC
>CAZMDE010000500.1:0-2066 GCA_964564355.1 uncultured Bacteroidales bacterium
TTGAATTTTATAGTCTATAAGTCTATCAACAAACTCTTTTATAATAGCTTTATTAAAAGCTTGTGGTGTTCCCAAATCAATTTGTAATGTTAAAGGATATGTTAGATCGGAATTTTCCCATCTTGTACCACAAAAACGAGAATAATTCCCATCGGTTATTAAATAATCTTCGTACCCACTATGAGAACTTCTATTTGATGTCACATTTTTTCCCAAGGCAATATTTTTAAATATTGATTGCTCATTATAAACTTCAAATTCATAAAGTGTGGGATTTGATGATGCATTTGTTATAAGTAGTCTAACATATCTTCCACTTACCGTTGGAAATGTTCTTGTAGTGTTAACATTATAATTCCCCGAAACTAAAACACCTGTTACCGTATCGGCATCTGACCAATTTGTTCCATCGTTGGAATATTGGATTTTATAATCTATAAGTCTTTCAATAAACTCTTTAATGATGACTTTGTTAAAGGATTTTGTTGTCCCAAAATCAATCTGTAATGTAATTGGAAAATTAAAATCGGAATTTGCCCATCTTGAACCGGAATATTCTGTGCTATCCCCATCTACAGCCGCACTTGGTTCTAAGCCAGAATAACTGCTTCTGTTTGATGTTGCAACTTTTCCGAGCGATAAATTTTGTATATTATTCGCATATAATGTAGGGTCATTATAAACTTCAAATTCATAAAGAGTAAGAAAAGACGATGCACTTGTTATAAGTATTCTAACATATCTTCCGCTTACTGTCGGAAATGTTCTTGTAGTGTTAACATTATAATTCCCTGAAACTACAACACCTGACACAGTATCAGCATCTGACCAATCCACTGCGTTATTGGAGTACTGGATTTTATAATCTATAAGTCTTTCAACAAATTCTTTAATGATGACTTTGTTAAACGCTTGTGATGATTCCAAATCTATTTGCAGTGTTATTGGAAATGTTAAATTAGAATTTGCCCATCTTGTACCAGAATATTCTGTGCTATCCCCATCTGTGGCTTTACTTGGTTCTAAGCCAGAATAACTGCTTCTGTTTGATGTTGCATCTTTTTCAAAAGCCAAGTTTTCCACATCATAAGCACACAAAGAAACATCATCAATATACACTGTATCAGCTATCAAATTATCTTTTTCTATTTTTAATTTTGCACTTGTGCTATTACTACCTGTTTTAAACTTCAATGTCACTTGCTTATGAGTGCTTTCTGTTGAATTAATTATAACGGGTGTTGTTGTAGTACCACAGTTTTCAACAGACATTTTTACAGTTCCAGTATTTTCATTCTTCACAAGTGCATAAATACTAAATTCATATGTTGTATCGGGCTGCAAGTTGTTTATAACTTGTTCAACGCCATCTCCTTTATTAAGCTTTAATGCACTCTGACCAGTTGATGATACTGATGCTAAACCTCCCTCAGTCCAACTAATCACATCAGCTGTACCAGAACCAATTACATTCCATCCGATAAACTTAGAAAGCCCTGCCCCTTTTCCCCAAAGAATCGCTTCAAATCCTGCATTATAAACCAAATTTTTCGTGTTCCAATCAGAATTAACAAACTGTGGGTTTGGGGGAGTTGTAAAATTATGTCCTGCGGTCCAATCTTGTCCGCCATACTCGTAAGCACCTGCATCCGGAGAATCACCAATATATCCATTAGTAGTGACTAAAGCTCCGTAATCAATTGCACTTGAATGGGAAGACAAATGTAAATCTCCCAATTGCGGATTAACATATCCAGGATTTGAATTTAATAAATTGTTTAAATCTTTAACGCCTGGAGTTTGTAAATTTGTTGCTGAAGTGATATTATTTGCAACCAATGCCCCATATCCATGTTTAGGATAACCATCCATATTTCCAAATTGTATTCCAGCAGTATTATAAAGCGAATTGTTATAAACCTTTATAAAATCATTTGAATTATTTACCATAACTCCTAAATGCGATATGTTATAAATTGAATTATTATGTATTGATAAATTTGAAGTGCTACTATCAACATAATATGCATTTACAAAATCAGGACCGGAATCATGTATTTTATTAT
>CAZMDE010000501.1:0-2062 GCA_964564355.1 uncultured Bacteroidales bacterium
TGTACTAGTTGTCAGTAACTCTACATTTATTAAAAGTACTTATGTATTAAATAAATATTTAGGAATCGGTGTTGCTTGTGGTGCTTCTGGAAATGTGCCATATTCTGATTCTAATTTAGGCTATTTTAATGGAAAAATTGATGATTTATTCTTTTACAATAGAGCGCTTTCAAATACAGAAATCTTACAATTATATAATTTGCCACTTATACCAAAATACTTATGGTCTACTGGAGAAACTAATCAAAATATTATTGTAAAGCCTATACAAACAACAATTTACACTGTAACGGTAATAGATAAAAATGGATGTTATAATATGGATAGTATTGAAGTAACAGTTAAATCATGTTTACCTGTAATTGCTGATTTTATTGTTCCGGATACAGTATGTGTTAATGAGAGTGTTTCGATTCAAAATACTTCAACTGGTGGCAGCAGTTATTATTGGAATTTTTGTTCAGGAAATTTATTGGATACACCAATTGGTAAAAATTTGGGAAATCAAGGCTCTCTTAATGGTCCTGTTTATATTGCTTTAGCTAAAGATGTCAGTGATTGTTATTCATTTATTGTTAACCATTATGATGGAACTATAACCAGAAATTTTTATGGAAATAGCTTTTCCAACACCCCTATTTCAGTTAATCTTGGGAATTTGGGTATTTTACCCTTTTATATTGAAGGGATTAATATTAAAAAAGATGGTGAAAACTGGTATGGTATAATCGCTGGCGGATCTGGTGGATGTACTTTGGGGTGTAACAATAATTTATATCGTTTAAGTTTTGGAAATAGTCTAAGTAATATGCCTGTTGCTACAAATTTAGGAAATGTTAATTCAACTTTGAACTTACCACTTCCAATTTATACTTTTCAGGAAAATGAAAATTGGTTCTCCATAATTGGAAATGCATCAAATAACACTTTGACGATTGTAAGTTATGGCAAGAGTTTGGCAAATTCCCCAACTGCAACAAATTTAGGTAATATTGGCAATTTAAATTATCCTAGCGGATTATGTCCAATTCTGGATAATGGAATTTGGTATCTTTTTGTTGTAAATGCAAGTGATAATACAATTTCAAGGTTAGATTTTGGCAATTCTTTTACGAATATACCAACGGGCATCAATCTCGGAAACATAAGCTCTATTTTAAATGGAGCAAGAGGAATATCAATATTACGTGATTGCGATAATATTGTTGGATTTATTGCAAACAATGCTTCTAATGATATTGTAAGAATTACATTTCCTTATGGTATTACGAGTCAACCTTCAGGCGTTTCTTTAGGGAATATTGCTAATTTCAGTTTTTTGCATAGCATTTCTGATGTTTATAGGGAGAATGACACTCTTTATATATTAATAACAAATGTAAGTAATAATACAATTTCCAGATTATCATTTTCTAACTGCACAAATTCATCAATACATTCTTCAACACTTCAAAATCCTCCTTCCATATCCTACGATAAACCGGGAACATATAATATAAGCTTGGTTGTTGATGAAGGATTACCCACACAGGCAAATGTTTGTAAGCAAATATTAGTTATTTCTACACCGACCAAATCAGATGCCGGTTTAGACCAGATTAATATTAATGGAACATCTACAACACTATCAGCAAATACATCTTCAGATGGAGTGGGAAAATGGAGTATAATTAATGGAACAGGAGGAAGTTTTGCAAACCTGAATAATCCCTTAAGCACCTTTACCGGGATAAATGGAAATACTTATTTATTGCGGTGGACAATAACAAATTCCTGTGGTTCTAATTATGATGAGGTGACAATAAGCTTTAATACAGGTACAGCTCCGACTATATCTATTAGCCCATCAGGTACAACTGAAAAATGTGAAGGAGGTAATATAACTTTCGAGTCAACAGCCACAGGCACTGCTCCATTATCATATCAATGGCAGAAATTAGATGCCGGAAGCTGGAAGCTGGAAACTGGAGCTACAACTGGTACTTATCAACTATCAACTATAAACTCATCTGATGCAGGGAGCTATAGCTGTATAGTTAATAATTGCTGCGGAAGTGCAACA
>CAZMDE010000502.1:0-2060 GCA_964564355.1 uncultured Bacteroidales bacterium
GGAATGAGGAATGAGGAATGAGGAATGAGGTATGAGGAATGAGGTATGAGGAATGAGGTATGATATAATTTTAAATTAAATTTTTAAGATGACGAAATTAGCTGTTGTGGCTTTTGGCGGGAATGCGCTTTTAAGAGGCAATCAAGTAGGCACTATCAATGAGCAGGAGCAGAACATTCTGGATACCTGCTCCAACATGCTTTATTTGATAAAGAGAGATTTCAACATTGTCATAGCTCATGGCAATGGTCCCCAGGTAGGCAATGCTTTGCTCAGGCACGAGGCAGGATTCAGCAAGTACGGAATACCTGAGATGCCTATGGATATATGTGTTGCCGAGACACAGGGTTATATCGGTTATCTCATCGAACAGCAGTTACGAAATGTCCTTGTAAAGCACAATATCCACAGAAATATTATATCAATAATAACACAGGTTATCGTTGATAAAAACGACCCTGCCTTCCAGAATCCCACAAAGCCCGTTGGTCCTTTCTATTCTAAGGAAGACGCTGACAGGCTTGCGAAGCTGAATAATTGGGTTTTCAGCGAAGACCCGCGTAACAGGGGATGGAGAAGGGTAGTTGCCTCTCCGAAACCATTGCAAATAAACAACTCTAATGTTGTTGAAAAGAATGCAAGAGAAGGAACTATCGTCATCACCATAGGTGGAGGAGGAATACCTGCATATATAAATGAGAAGAACGAGATGTGGGGGCTGGATGCAGTGATTGACAAAGACCTTGCCTCTTCTGCTCTTGGCATAAATATCAAAGCTGATGAGCTTTTCATACTTACCGACATTCCTTACGTATATATCAATTTCCGTAAGGAGAATGAAAAGCGATTAGAAACAATTACAGTTGACGAAGCTAAAAAATATCTTGCAGATGGTGAGTTTGCAGAAGGCAGTATGGCGCCTAAAATCAGGGCAGGAATTAATTTCGTCGAGAATGGCGGGCAGAAAACCATCATCACCCAGGCAAGCTCACTCGCAGACAAAAATGTTGGAACACGAATCGTTCAATAATGTATAATATATTTTTTAACTTAAAACCTTAAACTTTAAACTTTTAAAATATGGCAGTAAATTTAAGAAACAGGCATTTTCTGAAAGAGTTGGATTTCACTCAACAGGAAATAAAATTTTTATTAAACTTATCAATTAGTCTTAAACAAGCCAAGTATGCAGGAACCGAGCAACAGAGGCTGAAAGGGAAAAACATAGCATTGATATTCGAAAAGGACTCAACGAGGACAAGATGTGCATTTGAAGTCGCTGCTTTAGACCAGGGCGCTCATGTTTCTTACCTGGGTCCGAGCGGGTCGCAAATAGGCAATAAGGAATCAATGAAAGACACTGCGCGTGTATTGGGAAGAATGTACGATGGCATTGAATACAGGGGTTATGGCCAGGCTATTGTCGAAGAACTTGCTGAGTATGCAGGCGTACCTGTATGGAACGGTCTTACTAATGAGTTTCACCCTACTCAGATACTTGCTGACTTTATGACAATGATGGAGCACTCTGATAAACCACTCGATAAGGTTGCTTTCTGCTTTATGGGAGATGCCAAGAACAATGTTGCAAATTCATTGATGGTTGGTGCAGCTAAGATGGGAATGGATTACAGGGCAATAGGTCCAAAGTCCTGCCAGCCTTCTGCTGAGCTTGTAAAAATATGCAGAGATATTGCAAAGGAAACAGGTGCTAAAATTACTCTTACTGATGATGTTGCAAAAGGTGTAAAAGGGGTTGACTTTATTTATACAGATGTATGGGTATCTATGGGTGAGCCCGATAGCGT
Source organism: uncultured Bacteroidales bacterium (assembly GCA_964564355.1). Classification (GTDB taxonomy): domain Bacteria; phylum Bacteroidota; class Bacteroidia; order Bacteroidales; family JAGODS01; genus CAZMDE01. Next base: position 1,809 of record CAZMDE010000502.1, read on the forward strand.
TTGGGCAGAGCGCATTAAATTGCTGAAGCCATACCAGGTAAATATGAAAGCTATCAAGCTAACAGGCAATCCGAAGGTTAAGTTTCTGCATTGTCTGCCTGCATTCCATAACAGGCAAACTAAAATAGGAGAAAAAATATACCAAACATATAAACTTGACGGAATGGAGGTTACTGAAGAAGTTTTCGAATCCGAACATTCCGTTGTGTTTGATGAAGCTGAAAACCGCATGCACACTATAAAAGCCGTCAT
>CAZMDE010000503.1:0-618 GCA_964564355.1 uncultured Bacteroidales bacterium
GAGGTGTGTTGTTTCTTTCGTCAATCTGAATATAATAACCACCACCACCATCACCATCGTTAAAAGCACCATTCAAAGAACCAAGAAAACTATCAAGTATATTATAAGCTCTACGTCTATTAATAGAATTATTAGGTTCAAACAAAAAGTCTTGCATCAATGTTTCAACAACACCTTCAACATACAAAAGCATTCGTCTAACATTTATATCACGTAAAGCACTTTGTTTCTGTTGAGCCGTTCTTTGCATCCACATAACATCACCAATACCAGGAATGAACCTTGTAGTATTTATACTTACATCACTCAACTGTCCAATTTGTTCAAAAGTAAATCTAACATTCTTTCCATTATTAACTACAACACCTCTTGTAGTACCTGCTGGAGCGTCCCAAACATTAGCAACCGCATCAGTTCTTGCCATTAGAGCAGCACCATAAATACAATCAGGCAAGGAAACAAACTTATCATTATATTTATCGTAAAACTTACTCCAACCTGCATACAAAGAAACATAACTTGGATTAGTATATCCGTAAGTTTCCGCAGTCTTTACAGTAGCAACAGTAACAGCACTTCTATTACCAGACTGAACAGAAGCAATACAATCTTGTCGGG
>CAZMDE010000503.1:628-2058 GCA_964564355.1 uncultured Bacteroidales bacterium
GGTAGCTGCAATTCTCGCAACTTCTTTCTTAACTGTCATATCATAAGTAGGACAAATAAGAATATTAGGTCTGCTTTATTCTCTTGACTCAAAGAAACTCCAACCATCAGAAGAAGTCAAGTTAGTACCTATTGACAAAGCACCACCAACCAAAGGAATTACAGTAGTAGGTTTTGCGGCCAATGAAGCAGCTGAAGTAAAATCAACACTTCCAGGAACAACATATATATACTGAGAATTACCATTTACAACATCACTGATTTTCAACTGTTGTTTATTAGCATCTTGCATTGAAGTTCTTGTACCATAGAAAGTCTCAACCGGACTTGCACTGATTGAACTATATTGAATAGTACTCCAACTTTCGGAAGTTTGTTTTTCAAAAACTTGAATTTTGAAAACTTTACTTTCAATAGGATGAGCACTTATAGCAGTTGCGGAAGTATAATCATCATAAGAATTAAACCAATCACAAGCAGCATGAAAAGTTTCTACAGTAATAGCATAATTATTACCATCAACACCAGGCCCAACAAAACCAACCAACATTGATTTACCAGTACCAACAGATTGTTCCAATGTATAAATCTTATCCAAATAATCGGGAATAGCATCAGCACTTGCTTGAATACCAGTAGAAGCAGTTGCGGAAGTAGAGCCGTTGGCATCAAACAGCAAACTTGCATACTTATCACCAGTATCAAAATCTCTTACTGCCAAAAGTGAATTAGAATCTTGTAGAAAGACCAATCCAGCATAAACACCATAACCCATTTCAGGCGTTTCCGTATCAGATACAGAAGTTCCCGAAGTAAACAAAGGCTCACCCAAAGCATCAATTAATTCACCAGTTGAAGTAAATTCATAAATGTAATTGACACGCCCTTTTCTACTTCTGACAACAACCGCACCTGTAGAAGTTCCAACCGGAGAAGCTACTGTTGAAATATCTTTTTCAGTACGATAAACGCCAGCCGTAGAACGCTTTTTTGCGGCTGTTGACATCTAAAAAACTCCTTTTATAATATTAAAAATAGTATTCACCTTAATTATTTATACATCATTCACAATTTAATAATTTCTCTTTTACCATTCAAACTACTAAATGTCAATTCATCAATTTTAATTTTCATTCCTTTAAAATCACATTTTCCAATATATTTATCAACAAATCCTTTTTTCAAATAAGCTATTGTCACATGTGCTTTGTAAATGGGATAATTGTTTTTATTATCAAAATTCTTTTCAATATCATAATGCAACTTACTTAAATAATCACTACTAACACCTATTTTCAAAACATCATATTCTTCTTTATTATCAAAACAACTTACTTCATCCATAACAATTTCAAAAGGTTTATAATCCGTTAAAAACTGTCTTAATTCACCAGAATTTTCATCAGTCATTCCATAAAAAACAGTGGTATG
>CAZMDE010000504.1:0-2055 GCA_964564355.1 uncultured Bacteroidales bacterium
AGTTTCTGAAGTAATTAGTACATATGTTTATAAAGTGGGGCTAGTAGGAGCGAGATATGAATTTTCTACAGCAGTAAGTCTTTTTAATTCTATTATTAGTTTTTTTATTCTGATTTTAACAAACTGGCTTGCAAAAAAAGCTGGAGAACCGGGAATAATGTAATGAGGGGTATAGCATGATAAAATAAATAGGTATAGACAAAGGCTTTACAATTACAAATGTATTCATAATGATCTCTGTATTAACAATAATTCTTTGGCCACTTATTTATATAGTTTCTGCATCATTAAGTGACCCGCTTTTGATTAATCAAGGGAAAATATGGCTATATCCGAAAGGAATAAATTTAAATGGGTACGTTAGAGTGTTCAACAATAGTGAAATATTAATTGGTTATTGGAATTCAATTTTATACACTGTATTTGGAACAGCCTTAAATTTATTTATGACCTTCACTGCAGCATACCCATTATCAAAAGAAGGCTTAGTTGGCAAAAAGTTTTTTATGATATTTTTAACAGTTACTATGTTTTTTGGCGGCGGATTAGTTCCTACATATTTATTAATCAATTCATTAGGAATGAGAAATACCTTCTGGGTAATGGTTATACCAGGTGCAGTTTCGGTGTGGAATATTATTTTAGTAAAAACATATCTTACTAGTCAAATTCCAGGAGAATTATATGAATCTGCAAAAATTGACGGTTGCAGTAATATAAAATTACTTTATAAGATTGTGATCCCATTATCAAAACCTATTATTGCTGTAATGACATTGTTTTATGCTGTTGGACATTGGAATGCTTATTTTGACGCATTGATTTATCTTTCAAACAGAAAATTATATCCATTACAAATGTTTTTAAGTGAAATTTTGGTAAGATCACAAATCAGTGATAGCATGATGAGGACTGCGTCAGGCAATATGGAATCAATGGCACGTCAAGCCTTGATAGCTGACCAAATAAAATATTGCGTAATTATTGTTTCTTCTATACCTATGCTAATTTTATATTCATTTGTACAAAAATATTTCATTAAGGGAATTATGGTTGGCTCATTAAAAGGATAAATAATTGGAGGATTTTATATGAAAAAAATGTTTGTAAAGATTGTTTGTAATGTTGTTGTAGTTTTTTTATTAATTAACCTTTCAGGATGTACATCGAATAATAATGTCACTAGTAATGTTAATAGCACCGTTGACACGAATTTAAATGCAACAGGATATCCGGTTGCAAAAGAGAAAATAACGTTAAATTTTATGGCGCCTAAAAAAGCAATACATGGTCCTTATGAAGAAATGAGCCTTTTTAAACTTATGGAAGAGAAAACAAATATACATATAAATTGGGATACTCCTAGTGATTCGCAATATTATGAGAAAATGAATTTAAGAATTGCAAGTAATGATCTTCCGGATGCTTTTTTTCTTTGGATTCCACGGGATGTCGAAACAAAACGTGGACCAGATGGAACTTTAATTTCGTTAGAAAATCTTATAGATAAATACGCACCGAATTATAAGAAAATTATGGATAAATTTCCTTCAATAAAACCAAGCACTACATATCTTGATGGGCATATGTACACTACAGCCGTTGCGCAGGATTTGAAATCAGATCTGACTTATAAAGAATGGATTAATAAAAAATGGTTAGATAAATTAGGCTTAGCCATACCAAAGACCATTGACGAGTTTTATGGGGTTTTAAAAGCTTTCAAAGAAAAAGATCCGAATGGTAATGGGAAAGCAGACGAGGTACCTCTAAGTTTTGAAATGTCAAGCGCTTTGAAAAGTTTTTTATTAAGTCCATATGGCATGATTTCAAATGGTTCCGAAATAGTAAATGGAAAAGCCACTTTTGTACCGGTAACAAATGAATACAAGCAATTTTTAACAATGACAAATAAAATGTATACAGAAAAATTGCTTGATAACGATCTTTATATACTAACTTTTGAACGTTTTATTGCAAAAGGAAAGCAAAATATATTAGGTTGCTTTGATGCATCATCACCAGAATATGTAGTTGGCTCAGAGAATGCAAAGG
>CAZMDE010000505.1:0-2043 GCA_964564355.1 uncultured Bacteroidales bacterium
ATGATAAAGAAGTATATACAATGCGCTATGTTGATTTTATTATGCCAATAGTGAAATCTATACAGGAGTTAGATTCTAAAAATATAAATCAGAAATCAACTATTGATTCATTAAAAAATCAATTTACCGAAACAATCCATAATCTTCAGCAACAAATAAATAATTGTTGCATTTCAGAAGGTAAATTAATCAATTCATCTGACAACACTGAGTCAGCAGCTTTATATCAAAACTCTCCTAATCCTTTCTCTCAGGAAACTCAGATAAAGTGTTACATTCCTAAAGAATCTCTTAATGCAGCATTATATATCTACAATATGCAGGGAACCCAGATAAAGAAAATACAAATAAATGATAAAGAAAATGTAACTTTGACAATTCATGGTTCCGAATTAATTGCAGGTATGTATATGTACACTTTGATTATTGATGGAAAAGAGATTGATACTAAGAAAATGATTTTAACTGAATAAAACATGAAAAAGATAATAAAAATAATTATTCTATTTCTTTTTATTCCTATAATAGTTGAATCACAGAACTGGTATCCAATTGGAGCTACATGGTATTTTAACAAACAGGAAATGGTGAGTTTTCCCGCCCATGGTTTTATAAAATACACAGTTGTAAAAGACACCCTTGTTGATACAAAGCCATCTAAGCTTTTAAATAAAGAAATCATAGAATATACTGGTAAAATTCTTTCTTTAAGTTCAGTTATAGTTAGGGAAGAAAATTCGAAAGTATATTATTATTACAATGGCGTTTTTAAATTAATGTATGATTTTACATTAAATGTTGGCGATACTCTTGATATTGATATAAGCAGAACTAAATGCGATTCGGTTTCCCCTCTTATTGTTGATTCTATAAAGAATTTAAAAATCAATGCTGCTAATTTAAATGTGCAATATATTAAGGGTATTTACTATAATAAAAGTGAATGGGGCGGGCAAATTGATACAATTACTTATACTATTGTTGAAAGAGTTGGTAATGATCTATCCTGTTGCCCTAAATTTAACTTTTTTTTCAACCCCGACTGTCAAATAGGTGAAGAATTCGTATGGTCGGGATTAAGATGTTATAGTGATAGTAATATCTCATATGAAGGCAGTTATTGGGTTACACGTTTTGCTAATTATCCCTGCGATACAATTATAAATGGAACTATAGGAATTATTGAACTAATAAAGGATAAATATAAAATTGACATTTTTCCTAACCCTACATTTAATTATGTTTCTTTTAAAACCGTAGCTCAAATCTATAAAATAGAAATTTATAATTCATTAGGAAAATTAATAAACAGTTACCAACCTACTGGAAATAATTTTACTATAAATTTAAAATCATATCCCGTCGGTATATATTTTTTTATGCTTAAACAAAATAATACTTATTTAAAAAATTATAAAATTATTAAACTTTAAATCTATGAAATATAAAATTATAATATTATTAATATTTTCTTGGCTATTAGTAAATAAAACATATAGCCAGTTTGAATGTTCAATAAGCGAACCAAAATCTAATGGCAATATACCTGAAGCTTATCTCTATATTCCGGATGAAAATACACCTATCAAATACATTCGAGTAAATATACATTTTATGTTAAAAGAACAAGGCACTGCCGGTTATCCTGGTAATTTTACAAAATATGATGATGGTAATAATAATTATAATTACACTGGATACGATTATGCAAATGATTTGATTAATATGGCAAACTATAGACTTTCAGGAAATACGCATATGAAAATGCCTCCGGGTAACTCTACTGAAGTGCTCCCACGTCAATACAGATATGTTTTAAATGGCGTTTACTTTCATGAAGATAATGATTATTATACCTTCTCTTATTCGCCACCCACTATTTACAGCGTTAATTCAAATGAAACAATTAATATTTTTTTAAATCACTCTCAAAATGGCGGTGGTGGTGGTTATGCTAATATGACAGGTAATAAATATGTTGTTATGAAATATTCGTGGGAAGGGTATTTAATCGATCCAGATGGCCAATTATGGGTTAGGGCG
>CAZMDE010000506.1:0-2042 GCA_964564355.1 uncultured Bacteroidales bacterium
GAAGCCATCATTTTTCAACGCCTGGCTGAAGAAAACGACGGGAATTTAAAATTGATTGATAAAGAGAATATTATGCATTATTGCAATACCGATGATATCCAAAACTATGGTGTAATACCAGAATTAGCAGGCCGTTTATCCTATGTTTGCCCTCTCAGGAGTTTAAATGCCAATGATATTTATACTATTTTATCACAGGCTAAAGATTCTGAAATAAGTAAACATATCAAAAAATGTGAGATGTTGGGTGTTTCCTTACGATTTACAGACGATGCATTGCGGTTTACTTCAGAAAAACTTGTACAACAGAAACTGGGAGCCCGCTATATCAGCAGTTTTTTAAACAGCCTGTTAAAAGAAGTGTATTTCGACGCAGAAAAATATTCCACCAAAGAATATTTAATTGACCGGAATATAATTGCAAAAAAATGGAACCTGAGCAGATACCATCTTTTATACCAGGATTTTGAAAAAAATACAGATTTAATTAAAATATCAGAAAAATTTGAATTGGGTATAGACAAAACTTTTGATTTATACCTGGAATGGAAATCATTAAAATAAGGAGGAACAAAAATGTTATTTGATTATAAAAATTATTTACAGGAATTAAGGGAACATGCAAAACCTGAAAAACGCAAAATTATCGAAAGATGGGATAAAGTATCGAATGCTGACAGCATTCAGGAAGAACCCTATTATGCATATCTAAAGAAATTCAAAACATTGCCATATAAAATTCCTGAAGAACTCAGCAATGATTTTGACTGGGAACTCCTGCTGCAACTGGCTGCCAGTTCTTTTTCAAGTGAGTTGGCATTTGTTTTCACGGATAGTGAAGAAAATGTGGAATTCACAAAAGAAATGCTATTGCCGGAACTTTCTATCGATGTATCCAGTGAGAATCAAAGGGTATGCAAAGATGTGAGTGAACTGTGGTCGTTTCAAATATTAAGGTTGTTTGAGATCTACCTGGAAGAGCAAATCAATCTTCATATGCTGAAAACAGAGGATGATTCAGAAAATGATGCCATAGAGGCAGAAAGGGAAAGGATATTGGCTAATTATGAAAAAAAATACAATGAAGCTCAAAATATTATTAAGCGGAAAACTTGTTTTGTGTAATATTTTGAAAATTATTATCAAGAATTCTCACGTATTAAGAAATTATTTAATATTTTTGTTTTAAAATCAGCAAATCAAATTAAGGTATGTTAATTATTTAAGGAATAATTTATTTAAAAAATATCGATATGAAAAAAGCATTAAAAATTGAATCTATTAGTCTTCTTTTAGTTTTTTATTTTTCGTTGATTATTCTGATCTCTTGCCAAAATAGTTTAAATGATATTTTTAAATTACCATTTAAAAAAAGTTATACAGTTATTTTTAAAGATAATCCTGATATCATCAGTAAAAAAATATTTTATAAAGGTTTTGAAATTGGTAATATTGCAAAACAAGAGCTCAATAGAAACGGGAAGTATGTTGTTTTAAAAATTAAAATCGATAATAAATATGATTCCTTGATAACAACCAACTCAACTTTTTATGTGGAAGATCAGAAACTGGAATATACAACCCTTGGAGAAAAAGAAGGTGAGGTTTTAGCTGAAGGTTCTCAAATTTATGGATTTAATAGTTTAAATTCATTGAACTGGTTTATGATTAAAGAATGGATAAATCGTAAATCTAAAAATTTTCAGGAATTAATGCTGTATTTTTACATGTTCGACCTGAATGCGATGCCTTATACAAATCTTCACTCGAACCATGGTCATATTGGTTAAGCGGTCAGGAAGGTGTGGAGCCAGATTATGACCCACTTGAATTCGCTATTCAAGAATGTCATAAAAGAGGAATTGAATTGCATGCATGGTTTAATCCCTATAGAGCAGTTTTTCAATCTAAAATTGAAGGGCGTGATACAGCATATAAATTACATAAAGACAATATGGCTATAAAGCATCCTAATTGGACTATTAGGGTTGGTGGAGCGATGAGAGTAATGCTTGATCCTGGTTTAGATTCAGTTAGGCAGC
>CAZMDE010000507.1:0-492 GCA_964564355.1 uncultured Bacteroidales bacterium
ATGGAAAATTATTTTTCTCAATTAGGAGTACAATCAACTTATATTAATACTGCTGATATTAATAAAATCAGGGCTGCCATAAAACCAAATACAAAAGTTCTATATATCGAAACACCTGCTAATCCTACTATGGATATTTCAGATATGAAGGCTTGTTCTGAATTGGCAAAAGAAAAAAGTATATTGCTGGTAGTTGATAACACATTCTGTAGCCCATACCTGCAGAAACCATTGGACTTCGGAGCAGATATTGTTTTTCATTCAATGACAAAATTCATTAACGGTCATGCTGATATTGTTGCAGGGATGATAGTCGCTAAAGACAAAGATATATATTCAAGACTTAGAACAACTATGGTATATACTGGTTGCAATATGGACCCTCATCAGGCTTTTATGGTGCTTCGTGGTATAAAAACACTTAGTATCAGAATTGACAGAGCGCAGGAAAATGCAATGAAAGTTGCTGTATTTCTCGAAAAACATCCTAAA
>CAZMDE010000507.1:502-2035 GCA_964564355.1 uncultured Bacteroidales bacterium
GGATTGACTTTCCGTTTTCTATAGAGCTGCATAACCTCAATTTGAGCTTGCTTCAAAGCAAATGAATGGCTTTGGTTCAATGATAAGTTTTGGTTTAAAAGGTGGATTTGATGATGGTAAAAAACTTCTTGATAATGTACACTTAGCATTGTTGGCTGTTTCGTTGGGCGGAGTTGAAACATTGATCCAGCATCCTTCATCAATGACGCATTCTAAAGTATCTATAGAAAATAAAATCAAAGCAGGTATTACAGATGATTTGATTCGTATGTCTGTAGGTATTGAAAACGTTTTTGATATAATTCATGATTTAAAACAAGCATTAGAGAATATTTAAATGAACTGTATAAATTGTGCTGATAAGATTTGCAGATCAAAACAAACCTCTTGTGAACGTGAAATATTTGACAAAACTAATGTAATTGACCAATATCTTGATTCATCTAATCAGGAAATAGTTAAAGCAGCGGCTTTGCTTGTTGACAATGGGAGAGCAGGTACGCTCTCCCGTCTTGACGAAATCATTGAATATGCCAAAACAATGAAATACTCTAAATTAGGACTTGCATATTGCTATGGTATGGAAAAAACTACAAAAGCTTTTTATACCATTCTGACAGGTAAAGGATTCTATGTTTTTGCTATAGCTTGCTCTGTTGGTGGTTTGAAACAAAGCGAAATTAATTCATCAAGTTGCATAGATAAAATTTCCTGTAACCCATTAGGACAAGCTCTGCAACTTAATGCTGAAAATGTTGATTTGACATTGATTATCGGGATATGTATGGGACATGATATTATTCTTCAAAGGAATTTGAAAATGGATTTTACTACATTAGTTGTAAAAGACAGGGTTAATAATAACAATCCTTTATTAACAATTAAAAGTTAATGGCAAATAAAATAAATGAAACCTTTATACTTGGGTTAGGTAATGATATTCTGATGGATGATGGGATAGGACCAAAATTGGTCTGGCATCTTGAAAGAATCTTTCCCCATCCAAACATCAAATTTGATACTGCTGCAGTTGGCGGCATGGAGCTTATTGAGATGATAAGAGATTATAAACAGGTTATTATTATTGATGCTATAAAAACTCTTAATGGCATTCCGGGTTCAGTTTATTATCTTACTCCTTCAAATTTTAAGGAAACACTACACATTTCTCATGTCCACGACATTTCTTTCCTTACAGCACTCCATTTAGCTAAAGAGCTTAATATACCTGTAACAGAAAAAATAACTATTATTGCTATTGAAATTATAGAAGACCTGACATTTGGTAATAGTTTTACCCCTGAATTACAGGAAAAATATGAGGAAATAAAAAAAGAAGTCGAGAAAAGAGTTAAAGAAATTTTATTATGAATGAATTTGATTTAAAGGCATTAACTTGGGATGATAACCCGCTATTTATCGAACGTTCAAAGCATATAGCTGATAAGATTCGTGAACATATTCCATTAAATAATAAAATGGAAGGCTTTGAATATGGCTGTGGAACTGGATTGGTAAGCTTTAATTTAATCA
>CAZMDE010000508.1:0-2031 GCA_964564355.1 uncultured Bacteroidales bacterium
ATATCAAGAGAGAGCTGGAGAAAGCTAAATCATCCATATATATATATATATATATATAGCAGTTGCGTGGTTTAGGGATAGTGAACTGTTTGATATTCTTTATCGGGTAAAAGATTTAATATCGTTACAAACGATAAGCTATATAGCACTCGTTGCAAACGAACGCCAGCCTGATAAATTAGAAGTAAACGTGGGAAAGATATGTTTAAAGTAAAATATAAAAATAAATAATACAGAATTGAGATTTAATAAATACATATGGGGTTTATATAAGGATTCTGCTAACGGGCAAGAATCTATTAATAAATGGAGTTTACTATACGACTTTCCTGATAAGGAATTTAGCAGAGAATGCGAACAATCTGTTATAGAGAAATTGCGTGCAAGTAATTTAGATAAGTATATTGTAGATACAAAGGTAAATAAGTATAGACTTCTTAAAGATTACTATACAAATAAAGAATTTAAAATTGAAGATGCCCGTAATATTTATAAAAACTGGATAAACGAAGGGATTTTTGTTAATGGTTTTAAATTTATGGGTAAAGATGATTTTAAACTTTGGACTGTTCATATTGCATTTTACTCAAGAATTTTATATTCGGTATTTCCTGAATACTTTTTTCCATATACTTTTAAATACGAGTTTAATAAATTTCAAAAAATCTGTAATGAGTTTAATATTCCATTACCGGAAGTGCCAAAAAAAAAGGATTGGAATGAAAGAGCGACTTATTATATTGATTTATGCGAAGCAATATTTGAATTCAGAAAAATCAATAATTTTAAACCAGAAGAACTTTGTGCGTTTTTATATGACTTTGCGCCAACTGTATTGAATGAATTGGAAGATAAAGAGTTGCCAGAACCTTCAAAAGTGTGGTTTGTTGGTGGAAACAAATATAATTTTGAATTCTTAGATAAAGCAATAGATGAGAGCAAAGATCATTGGCAAGGTAATGTTGATGCAAAAAGAGGAGATATAGTTGTTATGTATTGTGGTACGCCCCGCAGCTATATTCATTCTATTTGGCGGGTGATTGGTGATGGATTTGCTGACCCATATTTCCATTATTACAGTGTAAATTACATATCTAAACAAATTAAGCTTAATGTTCAAATTACACTAAAAGACTTAGAGAATAATCCGTTATGGTCAAATAATCCGTTGGTTAGAAAAAACCTACAAGGTATAAATGGATACCCTATTAAATATTTGGAATATCTGGAGTTACTATCAATTATAAAGTCTAAAGGACAAAATATTGAAAGCCTTCCGCTGATTAAGCCAACAAGTCGACTTGAAACTGATGATTTAATAGATGAACGAGATGTAGAAATACGATTAATTGAACCCTTTCTGGAATTGTTAAAATATAAACCAAAGGACTGGATACGGCAGATGCCTGTAAAAATGGGGCGTGGCGAACGTAATTATCCTGATTATTGCTTTGGTGCTAATCCTAAGCGGGGAGAAGAAACTGCAAAAATGATTTTAGAATCAAAATATGAAATTAAAACTCAAAAGGAATTACAGGAAGCGTATTTTCAAGTGAAATCTTATGCTATGAGACTTCAAGCAGATAAATTTGTAATAGCAGCACGTGAAGGGATATGGATTTATCAACCTAAAAATAATGTGTACAAATTTGATGATTATTATCATTGTAATTGGGTTGATATTGAAAATCCAGATATTTTACATAAATTAAAACAAATGATAGGAATATAAAAAATAAACGGTGGTTAACATTGTATAAAACACACTATACTTTAATTAAACAAAGAAAAAAAAATGGAATCAAAGGGAGAGATAATATTATATCAGAATACAGAGAGTAATATAAAGATAGGTGTTATTCTACAGGATGAGACGGTTTGGCTGTCACAAACACAAATAGCCGAATTGTTTGGCAAAGGCAGAACAACGATTACTGAGCATATTCAGAATGTTTTTAAAGAAGGCGAACTGGATGAAAATTCAGTATGTCGGAATTTCCGACATACCACTCAACATAGTGCTATTCAAGG
>CAZMDE010000509.1:0-2031 GCA_964564355.1 uncultured Bacteroidales bacterium
ATAACAGTTTTACTATTTTGTTATTTTTAAATATTTAATATTATATATTATATTATAGTATATAATATGGGAAATCAAGTATCAACTACATCAATAAACAGTTCAAATGATAAACCTGAGAATGCTGCTGTTTCTAAGTTAGTCGATTATATTGCAACACATTATATTCTAACAATGGACTTTCAAAGTCTAACCAAATTATTTGATAAAAAATATTGTGATGACTTGGTTATACTAACATCTGAAGTCATTCAGAGACACTTTACCGATATGGAAATCACATATTTAGCTGAAAGGGTTAAGGATGGTGATAAACCTAGTGATATAACAAGTGGTACTGAGAAACCAGCTTCTAATTTGGAAAAAGATAGAATGATATTTTTTGAAAAGGAAGGTCTAAATAAATTAGATATTCAAGACCGGGTTAAGAAGCGAAATGTTTGTCTTGGTATTGCAAAATTCTATGTTAAAATAGCCCATATATTCGCTGCGATTGTCAAAACAATCAACCCAGTTTATATTTACAAGGATGGTGATAATAATGTTAAAAGAGCAACACTTAGTGAAAAAATCAAAATCCCTAAAGATGCAAAAACAGAGGTACAGAATTTTAATCTATGTAGTAACTTGGTAAGTGCACTAATTAATAAACAGGATTATTCAGATATACGTGACTACAATGATATTACAGTTAGCCCAGATGTTTGTTCAATCAATGTTAAAAACGATGGCAGCGGTGAAGGTAAATCACTTAATGATTTGCCCGGCTTGCCTGAACTTGAAGAGTTATATATGGACGATGATTATGACTTTGAAACTGGTAAATTTAATGGGATGACTGATAAAACAAAAGAAATGTATGATGCAGACCTAAAGCAGTTTTATATCTTTTTTACTGGAAATGAATCGATGCCAGATACGGTTAAGAGATTTAGAGATATTAAGTTGAAAGATTATCATAACTCCTTTGAATGTAGAGGAAACGGTCGGGGTCAGGTGCCGCCATTTCGTATTCCAGTAAGAGGCAAATTGTCAGATGATTTGTTTGGTAAGTTTGCTACTAATTTAAAAGAAATGATTGCAAATGCAAATAAAAACCAGAATGAACTAACAGCAGTATTGGATGCTTTGTTTGTCTATACAACAGACCCAGATACAAAGAAAGAACATATTCGTGTCAATCCGCAGTTAACAGATGCTATATTACAGAATATTATTGTTGAAACTAGAGCAGTTATAGTCACATTGTATTTGACGTGTGAGAAGAATTTTACTGAAGGTATTAAAATATATGAGGCTATTGTTAAACAAAAATTGTTAGAAACTACACAAAGTCAAATTGATAGTATGAATAAATTGGCTGATAAATTGAATACTGTTACTGAAAAGGTGCCAGAGGCGGCTGAAACTAAAGTATTGGTGGAAATGAAAGAAAAGAATGAAAATGAGAAAGTAATAACAGATGAAGAGAAGAAGACAATGGAAAAAGAAAAAGTAGATGAAAAGAAAATGACAGATGATTTATTAAAGGAACAACCGAATGCAACACCTCTGCAACCAGTAGTTGCTATGTAATTATATTTGTTAGTGTGTTGTAATGTAATATAAACTACAAGTTATAGTTTATATTATAATTTTATTAACGATTATGCACTGATATTAATTAATTTAATGACTAGACATACTGCTCGCCTGTTGGGCATTTTGAGCAGCTTGTTGAGCTTGTTGAGCAGCTTGTTGAGCCTGTTGGGCAGCACTTTGCGCTTGGTGAGCCGCAGCCTTGACACTGGCCTTAGCACTGGCACTGCCACTCATATGGTTAGCCTTCTTCATCGCACTTTGCGCTTGTTGCTTGGCGTGCATAGCCTGAGACTTAGCACGCTTAACCATTCTCTTGGCAGTGCGAACCTTTCGCATAGCCCTAGATTTGGCCTTAGATGATCTTCTTAGTCGACGACTTCTTCTTCCTCCGTTCATTATACATTTAATTAAGAAAAAAATATATTTTTACTAAATAATTAGTTAAAAATA
>CAZMDE010000510.1:0-2028 GCA_964564355.1 uncultured Bacteroidales bacterium
GAGTAGCCGCTCCAATTCTCTCCATCACGTATCCTTACCCAGGACCTGTCTACATTTGAAATTGATGCTGGATTTTCCGAAGTAATATAATACTTTTTTTCAGAAGGCATCTCATCATAGGTCATTAGGGCGCCTGTATAACCACATCCCGGTGCTCCGGGATTGCAGGGTGCAAAACCTGTATTTGCTGCTCCTGACCATGATATAGCGTCCTGCGGTACTCCATTGTTATCATAAAATGCAAACCATGACCCTGAGTTAGGAAACCATAATCTGTATCCGTCCATGCAAATGTTATCTATAAGATTTCCATCTAATACTATTTCTATTGTATTTCCTCCATTCTCTAACAACAAATCCCATGGAACAGATGGAGCATGTATTCCCCTGATAATAACAAAACCTCTTGGAGGTACAACTGTTCCCTGTGGTATCACAAAACCTGCTCCATAATTATTTGTGGGGTCTTTTGCATTATTTCCTAAAAAGTAACATGATACATCCACTGGCTTGCATTTATCCGGATTATATAATTCTATCCATTCTCCCTGATTTTGATCCTGGGAAAATCCGGGTCCTATTCCGTATAATGAGCCATCCCCATTTAGTGTAGATGGTGATAGCATCACTTCGTTGATTAGAATCTTGGGTCCGTCATAAAAACATGGATTTCCGTTACAAACTGTATTGATTTGACTTTCTATACTTAAGCTGAGTTGTGCTCGTGTATATATATTTATTGAGAGAAAAATTAATACTAAAATAAAATATCTTTTCATTAGTAAATAATTTAAAAGTTGAAACACAAAGAGATTCTCTAAATTTTTAAATACTTAATTATTATTCCCTTAAAAAATACAAATCCCAAAATTAATACGATTTTTTGAAATATTAACAACTTTTAACAAGAAGATTGATTTATAGTATTTTAAACTCAAGCTATTTATATAATTTCTACTGTAAAATATTGTGAGAATAGCATATACTAAACTGCTAACAAGACAAATGATTTCTTTGTATGTCTTTGTGTTTTTATTTCTTTGTGTTTCTTAGTGTTATAGCTTTTATAATTTTTTGATTTTAATCATCTTGTTAGCTGGTTAATATCAAGAACATTCACCAATGTGCTTTGGAATGCTTTCTGGTGGTCTTGTACTGAAAAAGCTGCTACAACTGCCTGGAACCGTAATATTAACGCCTGGCGCGATAATACAAACAGGGCTCCAAACCTTAAATCATCTGCTTTTAGCGTTCGCTGTTTAAAAGACTGAAACTAAATTATAAAGAACTTATTATTCTATCTTACATTTTCACTTTTTTAACTGTAAACTTATTCCAGCGCAAGATATAGTTTATAAATAACTTAGTAGTAGGTAGTAAGTCAAAAAGTAAACTTAACCACAAAAAAAGCAAAGGATAAAATGTAAAAATATTACACAGAGATATCACAGAGAAGACACAGAGTTAAACAGAGAGAGCTATAGATTCTAAGGTTTATCAGATTATCAGATTCATCAGATTTTTCCTATATTTACTTGTTTTTTATCAAATCAAGGACGCCGTTGATGAAGGTTAAGGGATGGATTGGATTGCCGGGGATATAGAGGTCGATTTTGTATTTGTCTAAAAAACTTCTGTTCAAAGCAGGGCTATTAGAAAATATTCCACCACTAATTGCATCAGTACCTGCAAGAATAATAATCTTAGGTTCGGGAATTGCATCATAACAAATCTGAAGAGGCTCTGCCATATTTTCTGTAATTGGTCCTGTAATAACTATTCCATCAGCATGTCTTGGAGAAGCGACGAACTCTATCCCAAAGCGACCTATATCGAAATTTACATTCCCGCACGCATTCAGCTCCATCTCACAACTATTGTCTCCTCCTGCAGAAACCTGTCTCAGCTTTAATGAACCACCAAAATAAGAGTGAATTTCTTTACGTATTAAATCAGGGTTTAGTTCAATTGGTATATCTTCTCCTTCATAAATTATAAGTCTTTCTCTTTGCTTAGTCGATAATTTAT
>CAZMDE010000511.1:0-1226 GCA_964564355.1 uncultured Bacteroidales bacterium
CAACAATAATAATGATGAAAACAATAACTTAGTGGATAATATTTAATACTAATCCTTCTTGTTCAGCTAACACTACCAATTTTTTCATCTCTAAACGAGTAATTGAAATAGGAAATATAGTAAAATCAGCGTTATAATGAATTATATTTTTGAGTTCCTCTGTATTGTCATATGATTTTCTATGTTCAGAGATATAATAAGGATCATCATCGTTCATGTAATTATCATAAGCGTATTGATATTCACCTGGTGTCATAGGAGCAATTACTTTAATACCTGGCATTCTATGAACTAATGAGTGATGTGATGAGCCTGCTACAGGACCTACTCCACCTTCCATTGCTATACTTCTTACAAGTACAGGACATGGACGCCCCCAAATTGCTTTTGATTTAGCAGCATAATTAACAATTGATGCTGCATTATACCATTGGAATCCTTGATAACAAACAACATATATTGGTCTATCACCAGCTAAAGCAGCACCTGTTACAATTGCACCTCCAGCTACATCAGCCATAGATAATTCAATCATACCCCCTTCTTCATATAATTCAGGTAATGTACCTCCTACCCAACCAACTGCTGTAAGACATTGGCCATAACACTTACCTATACCTTCTGTAAGGTGTTTTCTTGTAATTTCTTTTATTGTATCTCTAACTGTTGTTGCCATAACGTTTCTACTAGTTGTTTGTTTTTTAAATCGATTTGATTTGCTATTTCACCTATAGAAGATCTTTCATTTTCGTAACGATCAAAATTATCTCCATCTTGTCCTGCACCTGAATGCCAATACTTTCTAGTAGTATTAATATTAAGAAGCATAGGTTTATCAAAGTTATAAGTTGATAATACTGAGAGAATAGATTCAGGATTGTCATCGATGTTATGGCCTTGCATTTTAAATGCTTGAGCAACATCACTCATTTCCCAATTACGTCTTACTCGTTTTTCAGTTAAGATAGATAAATTGTTATCTTCTACTATAAATAATATAGGTAGATTTTTAGTTGAAGCCCAACCCATAGCACCTAAAACATAATCTTCTTCAGCAGATGCATCACCCATTACTACAATAGTAGGTTTACGTGTTTGGTAACAATGCCCAACAGCAATAGGAACTTGACTACCCATTAAACCATCGTGTCCAAAGATATTTTTTTCAATAGAATGAATTGAGGCCGAACCGCCCATTCCGTTTGCACAGCCTGATTTTCTACCTA
>CAZMDE010000511.1:1236-2027 GCA_964564355.1 uncultured Bacteroidales bacterium
AACTCATCTATAAGTTTAATAGGATCAGCACCTGCACATAAGTAATGGGAATGTCCTCTATGTTGAATAAAGATATTAGGTTCAATACCTTTTTCTTCTAAAATAGAATATATACTAGCAGGAATATATTCTTGTCCTGCAGATAAATAAACGGGAATTTTAATATTTTTGTTTTGTACATTCTGATATACTTGATTTTCAAAATGTCTACAAAAGGATGCTTTATTAAAAGCTCTTAATTTATAACTTCTCATAATTATCTACAAATTTTAATGTGTCATTCCAATTTTCAAAACGATAACCATTATCGTCGATATACAAATCTGCTCTTGGCTTATCAGAAGTAACAGTATGCACGTATTGTGATACTTGATGTTTTTCTAACCATTCTGTAACTAGCATTGCTCCTGTTTTACCATCTACAAGTGGTCTATCAGATTTAGCCTTAGCAGTGAATATAATAATTTTGTATTTGCCAGACAAGGTTTTAAGTGCTTCTAGAGCACCAGGTAGTGGATCACCGTAACAGGTACCATCTCCCCATCCTTTATCTGCATTGTGGATAACACCATCGAAATCGATAGCTATGTTCTTTTTTTCGTGTTCAAAACCGGGTGGATAAAAATTAGCCATTGTTTTTAATGATCATTATAAGGGTTTGTGGATCAATTTTATTAAATACTTCAATCAATTGTTTAATTGTGTTGGCTGCTACTATATCACCTGGACTAGCTACATTTTGACCATAATCTGATTGGATTCCTCCTTTTAAAAACATAACATTTAATGAA
>CAZMDE010000512.1:0-1425 GCA_964564355.1 uncultured Bacteroidales bacterium
ACCCAAATTAATCTCCTATTTTTAATGAGTTGGCTCATTATTCTTTTCAATTAACCTTTATATATTAGTATTAAATCCCACAGTTTTAATAGGTTCGTTTTCAAAACTTTTTTGGTCAAGATTATATATATCTGCTACAGTCATTTTCTTGTTTATCAAATGATTTTTCCCTAACTTAATCGCCAGTGCCCTGGCTTTTTCCACTTCAAGCTCTTTAAATTCATAGCGAGCCAGCAGTCTTCCTTTCCTTAGTATTGCATCATCAATTTTCTTTAACCCTGCATTAAAAGTGCATATCACATTAATTGACAATGTATCTGCCAGAAGTCCGTCACCCAGGTTTAGAAGATTTGACAATGCTGATGCATAGACTTTTCCGTCTTCCCTTGAAACAAGCAAACTTTCACAATCCTCAAGAATTAATACAGAATTTTCCTGCTCTGATATAAACGGAAGAAATTCCGGAGAGCTTATAGCTTCCATCATGTTTAAAGGAAAATAAATAAACTTTCTGTCTATCTTGTTTATCAGGTGTCTCAGGTAATATGTTTTCCCTGTTCCGTATTTACCGTGAAGCAATATAATACCGTTCTTGTCTTTAGCCTGTAGCGAGCTGAATATTAAATTGTTTATTTCGCTGAAATCATCATTATAATGTGTTTCAACTTCGCCGTCAAAAGGTTTTACATCATATTCGAAAAGATTGAAATCTCCCCTTGTTTGCTGTACCATGTAAAATCTCTTTATTACCGGCTCAATAATTCTAAAATTAGCCACAAGCTGTATTAATTCATTTCTTTCAGCTTCCGTAATTTTTGACCCGTACATAATATGAATAGAATCAAATGCTACACAGCACGTAAATCCCTCTTTTAAAATCATCAGCGTTTCTGAGTGTTTATATTTTGCTTTAAAAATATCATCTTCTTTTGCTTGCTCAATTTTTATTATTTGTTCGGGTTTTAATGAATAATGTTTGATAATACAATTTATCAATCCTTCATTATCCATACTTTGGGCTATCCTGTATATTGAGTAGTATTCTCCAAAAAGGTGAATAAATAATTTCCCCCAATGTAGATGTTCATTATAATCGTTCCCGAATATATCATAATTATTCCGTGAATCAAGCTTTTCAGCAAATCTGCTCTTTAATTTATCTATATCCATATCAATTGTAAAATTTCAACTTACAAATGTAAGGGAATAATCTTTTGCTAATTATTTTTAAGAATGCAAATAGGTTACATTCTCCTGTTATTAATTTGCAGTGGAATGTTTAAACATATTTTTTAGAGTATAAATTTAGTGTGAAAGGAGATAATTATGGGTAAAGATTTTTTAGAAGAAAATAAATATAATCCTGATGTCATTAATTTAAAAGAGGATTTAAAAAGTTTATCAGCTCTGGCTGACAGGCTTTCA
>CAZMDE010000512.1:1454-2012 GCA_964564355.1 uncultured Bacteroidales bacterium
TATCCTATTCTATGGCTTGTTGAAGAAGCTATCAAATATTTTACCAGAAAAGAAGAGTATGAAAAATGTGCATTTTTACAGAAAATAATAGAAACAAGATACAATAAGAATTTACAGTAATTCTTTTTTAAATAATCAGGTAAGTTTTTTTGCAGCTCTTTGTTTTTTAAAGTTTTCAATATGATCATATTTTTAGAAGCTTTAGTTACTTAATAAGATAATTTTATGATGTAAATTGGTTGCAGTCTTCATGCTTTTTTTTGCAATAAAGAAATTAACATGCTTTGAAAATATAAATTAAAATAAAAAAGAAATTATGGAAGAAAATAAAAAATTTGAGGATTTGACACCCTTAGAAAAATCAGATGAACTTGCAAACAGAATAAAAGAAGTTCTTGCTGATACTACAAATAATTCACCTGAGCAGATTGAGGCTAAGCAGGCAATAAAAGATTTCTATTATGAAACTGTGAAATGGATTGCCGGGATGGCATGGTTTCATGTAACTAAAAGTAACCTCTACATAGAAAAAGATTCAATAGAATTTGCCATTGAATA
>CAZMDE010000513.1:0-2007 GCA_964564355.1 uncultured Bacteroidales bacterium
GAAAGCTAATGGAAAGCTAATGGAAATGGCTTTGGAATAGTCGTAAGTCATAAGTAGGGAGTGTTTGGGAGTGTTTATTATTTTGTGTAAACTCACAAAAGTAGTTGTAGTCAAAGTTTACATCTATGTGCAAAGATAATTATAAATTGATTCTTTTTAAATTCAAATATAGCTGAAATAAATATGTATTATCAAATGTATGTTATGGTTTAATTTGACATATCTTTGAAGAAGTTTGAAAACAAATACTTGAAATGATAAAAATGTTTTACATATTTTATCAGCCTACCAGCAATTTCACTGACTTTACTGACTATTCCTTGCTTATTAAAAATACTCTACTTTTTGGTTTTCAACTTTTATATTATATAATATGAATAAATCTATAATAATTCTTCTTTTTACTATCAGCTATCAACTGGCATCTATTTACCATTGTGTTGGGCAGGACTGGAAATGGTTGAATCCATTGCCTACTGGAAATTCTTTGTATTCAGTTAAATTTGTAAATAAAGATACTGGTTTTGCAGTTGGAGCATTTGGAACAATAATAAAGACAACTGACGGAGGCGAAAATTGGGTAAATCAGAAAAGTGGAACTACAAAACATTTAAATTCTGTTTTTTTTATAGATGCAAATACATGTTATACAGTAGGAGATTTAGGTATAATATTAAAAACAACTGATAGTGGAAATAGTTGGGTTCTAAAAAACAATGGAATAGATACATATTATTTAAATTCAGTTTATTTCACAGATATAAATATAGGATATACAACGGGAATTTCAGGTGGCATATTTAAAACTATAGATGGAGGAGAGAATTGGTTAATACAGTTAGATAATGGAGACGATTTATTTTCTTTATTTTTTTCTGATTCTAATACTGGCTTTGCAGTTGGAGATTATGGAGTGATTTATAAAACAATAAATGGTGGAAATAACTGGATATTTCAGCAAACTGATGTAACATATGGAATAACTTCTGAAGAAGTAACTTTATTATCAGTTTTTTTCCCGGACAATACAACAGGTTATATAGCAGGGGTGAATGATGTTGGAACATGTATATTACTTAAAACGACAGATAAAGGATACCATTGGAAAATACAATACCGTGATTCTCTTAATGGTTTTGTAATATTATTTTTCACTGATTCTAATACAGGTTATGGAATAGGTGGTACAACCATATCAAAAACTAATGATGGTGGAAAGACATGGATAATTCAGGATTCAACAAAATCAGGTAATGCTATTGATTTTGTGAATGCAGAAATAGGCTATACGGTCGGAGGATATGAAATTAATAAAACAACAAATAAAGGCAATAATTGGATAAGTCAATTTAAAAAAATAACTACTAGTAATTTACAATCTTTATATGCAATTGATAGTAATATTGTATTTGCCGTAGGAGATGAGGGAACAATATTAAAAACTATGGATGGGGGTATTAATTGGGAAAAGCAAAATAGCGGTACAACAAGATATTTATATTCAGTATATTTTGTTAATGATAAAACAGGATATGTTGCAGGCAGTGGTGGGACTGTACTAAAAACCACTGATGGTGGAAAAAATTGGGAGTTTTTATTAAATGGCTCTTCATTTGCTTATAAAGAAATATATTTTACAGACATTGATACAGGTTATGTAATTATATATATTAATTTTAGAAATTGTATTATTTCAAAAACGACAGATGGGGGTAAAAGCTGGATTAATCAATTTAATGAAGCAGATCATTCATTAAATACAATTTACTTTATTAACAGTAATATAGGTTTTGCAACAGGGTATGATTATTATAATAATAAAGGTGTAATATTAAAAACAATTGATGGAGGTAGCAACTGGTTAAAACAAAATTGCGAAACATCAAGCAGTTTAAGTTCAATTTATTTTATTGATAGAAATATAGGATTTGCAGTAGGTGGGCTAAATTATTATAATAATGTAATACTTAAAACAGTAGATGGTGGGAGTAATTGGTTTGTTCAAAG
>CAZMDE010000514.1:0-2004 GCA_964564355.1 uncultured Bacteroidales bacterium
CCTGTTGGACCTGTAAAGCAGCATTGTGATAGTCTCTTTGAAAGTGGCTCCCAGCGGAGCTGCGAGAGCCTGATTATAATCAGAATAATTTGAATTTATGTTGAAATGGGTATACGTAAATGGTCTGACATAATTATATTCTGTCTGAAATTTTAAATTCTTTAAACTGAAAATATCAAAAGCTTTAAATCCAAGCTGGAAAGCCTGCTTATTAGCCCACCAACCATCTTTAGCCTTTACATGTTTAAGTAGAAATTCATCAAGCATTAGCTGAAAATATATTTGATTTTTCTTTGCTATCCTGAAATTAATATTTGTTCCCATAAGAACATTGTCAGGTGAACCAAGAGAATACTCTACAGGTCTGTAAATAATTACAGGATTCAAATAATTTATATCAAATCCTCTTTCTCCTGTTGTATCTTTTCCATTAAACATAACTGCTTCAAAAAATGAAATATTGCACCATTTTGTTATGTTCCAGCTTAGATAATGCATGGCAGTATATCTGTCCTTATCCTCTTTGATACATAAGCCAGGTGCATCAATATTCCTGAGATTGGCAAAAAGGTTTACATATTTCAATTTCCAAAAGGTGGTAGTTATTTTAAAGTATGGGTAAGAATTGGCATTGTCAGATAGGAGCAAGGAGCGGTATCCGTCTCCCCAGAAATTCTTTCCTTTTCCTATTTCGAAATCGAAATATTTTGAAGGACTATAAGTAAGATAAAAAGTTAGTGATCTGTAGAAATAGCCAAGATTGCTGTTAATAGCTTTTCCCTCGCCGGGTATTACTTTTGACAGCTTTATCAGGCTGTCGGCATAATCAAAGTACTTCGAATTATTAAAAAAAACATTTGCAGAAAACGATAGTTTTCTGCCGATGTCTCCATTTATATTAATGCCTGCTCCTGCATTTAATGCTTTGTCCTTGTCCGTTAAATTATATCCTACTTCACCTGATAATAGAAGATTAGCTGAAACTGAATAAATATTATTCTTATAAGCAAAGTTTAAATGATTGGTGTTAAGAAAACTGTTTAATAGTTTTGATTTTACAGGTAAATATAGAGTATTATATAAGGAATCAAGATTGACAAATTTGCTGATGTCATTTATTTTATATGGCTTTATTGAAGTGTGAATGTTTATGCCTTTCTGTATTACCTGGCTTTCAACTATATCATTTATGCTATTGTTCAGAAGTAAATATTGTTGCTGGCATTGCGCAGGAGAATTTACTAATAGCAGGAGAAATAAGATAAAGACTAAGTATAATTGCTTCATGAAATTTATATATTATTTTATTTTTGAGGAAAGCGGATTTAATAGCCCCGAATATTTAATGAGCTCTAGCTTAACACTGCCAACAACTATAGCAGATTCAGCAAGAATAGGTATATGATTAGCATCGTCTGATATATAAAGAGTCATTGGGTAGGGCTCTTTGAAAAAATTACCTGTAAGCACCATAGGTTTGAATTTCAAACATCTGAATACACCCAGCCTTGTTTCAATATTTTCTTTACCTTCAAATATTATTTTGGTTACATAAACTGAGTCATCAATTAAGAATTGTATCGGAAATTCCTGCTTGAGCTTAATATTTGTAACATCAAATGTCCTGGCCCAATAGAAAGCAGATATAATGTCCTGCACATATTCAGGTGTTTTCCTGTTTTTAATAGAAAAAGTACGTCTCGTACCGGTAAGGTGATATATAGAAGCAGTCTTGTCAAACTGGTTAAAGTAAATATCCTGGTTTATCTTATATTCAGCTTCATTAACCCTTCTTACAAATTTCCAGGGAGCTAGAGTTTTTTCATCAATGAAAGATTCGTACTTGTCAATTACTTTATAAAAAAAATTAAATAATCCTTTTGTTCTTCCTACTCCTTCAATATGATAAGTGCTCCTGTCATAAAATTTTTTATTCTCTTTTGTTACATTTAAAGTTGCTACACCTGCTGAAACCCTTCCAGTTAACAAAGAATAGTAATAAGC
>CAZMDE010000515.1:0-2001 GCA_964564355.1 uncultured Bacteroidales bacterium
TCAAAAGGGACACCCATTGAAGAAATTTTAGGAAAGCTATAATAAATAAGTCAGATTCTAACGCCAACTGTTTTATCAGAAGAGCATGACAGCAAATACTCTAAATTAAGAGAATTATAGTTAAATTTCTTAAAATCAGAATTAGTTTCATGAAATACAGTAAACCTTTTGCAAGTGGCAGGAGTGCTGCAAGGAATCATTCTTAACTGAGGCTGAGCATGAAGGCAATGAACAATGAACAATGAACAAAATAGAGCGATGAGCGATGAGCGATGAGCGATGAGCGAAAATAATTTTTTCATTAGAGATTATATAGAATAATTAAATATCATAATTTTATTAAAAAACTTAACCGCAAAGTATCACAAAGTCAAGCGCAAAGTAACGCGAAGAATTAAAAAATAAATAATATTTATTCATACTATCTTATTCGGTATAATCTCAATTTTCTAAATCATAATAAGTCATTGGCGAGGTTTGCAAGTTCGGAACGTTCGCCCTTTTCAAGTGTTACGTGTGCATATATAGGGTGATGCTTTATTTTATCAATTAAATAAGATAAGCCATTACTCTGGGAGTCAAGATAAGGAGTATCTATCTGATGAATGTCGCCAGTAAAAACAATCTTGGTATTTTCACCAGCACGGGTAATAATAGTTTTGACTTCGTGAGGAGTAAGATTTTGAGCTTCATCAACAATGAAACATACATTAGATATGCTACGACCACGGATATAAGCAATCGGAGTAATAACAAGTTTTTCTTTTTCGACAGCTTCAGAAATATTTCGATATTCCTGGTCTTTCTCGCTGAATTGGTTCTGAATATATTTAAGATTATCCCATAAAGGCTCCATATATGGGCTTATTTTGGAATTGATATCACCGGGAAGGAAACCAATATCTTTATTACTTAAAGGAACAATAGGGCGAGCAAGATAAATCTGTCTAAAGTTTCTTCTCTGCTCAAGAGCACCGGCAAGAGCGAGGAGAGTTTTCCCAGTACCGGCAACACCCTGTAAAGTAACAAGCTTCACTTCAGGGTTCATAATAGCATGCAGAGCAAAAACCTGTTCAGCATTACGCGGATTAATTCTCTCGGCAGGTTTCTTTTCAAGCTTTTCTATTTTTTTAGTAATCGGGTTATAAACAGCAAGGACAGAATTTCTAACACTTTTGAGAATAAAATAATGATTAGGAATAGGGTCTTCGATTTTTAAATCTTCCGGATTACATATTCCGCCATTATAAATTTTATCAATAATTTCAATTTTGACATTATCAATTACAGTTTTACCAATATAAAGAGAGTCAACATCTTTAACCTTTCCGGTTTCAAAATCCTCAGCAGGTATGCTAAGAGCCTTTGCTTTAAGACGAAGGTTTATATCCTTAGTAACCATTATGACCTTTCTGTCAGGATACTGTTTTGTAAGGCTGAGAGCAGCATTAAGAATACGATGGTCAGCTTTTTTCTCTCCAAAAATCTCTTCAGCATCTAAAGCACCATTTTTAGTAGTCATAACAACCTTTAATTTACCTCCTCCTTTTAGGTCAAGAGGTATCCAATCCTGAAAAGTGTTATAATTTCGGGACATTTTATCTAAAATACGAATGAACTCTCTTGCTTCAAAGTTCTTTAAATCATTACCTTTTTTAAAATCATCAAGCTCTTCAAGCACGGTAATAGGTATTGCTACATCATTATCTGCAAAGCTATGTATAGCATGATGGTTATATAAAATAACTGATGTGTCAAGCACAAAAATTTTGGATACTGAGGTTGTTTTCTTTTTAGCCATATAATGGATTTTAAGATTAACAGATTTTAAGATTATCAGATTAATTTGAAACGATAAAAATAGATAATCTATATAGTTTAATCATTTTATTTTTTTATAATTATGAAGCTATTTATTAACAACTGATTTGATAATTTGGAAATTTGGAAATTTGATAATTCAGTAATTCTAAAATCAACAATTCTTTAAAACTATAATTT
>CAZMDE010000516.1:0-1985 GCA_964564355.1 uncultured Bacteroidales bacterium
GCTCGTTTGTAACGAGTGCCTCAACCTCTCTCCCCAACAAATCATAAACCTTTATAGTTACATTACTTTTTACTGCTAACTGATACCTGACTATTGATGAATGATTTACCGGATTTGGAAATACTTCAATCTTTGAGATGTTTTGCTTAACATGAGATATACCGTTATTAATAGAGATATTATTTTGAAGTGTATTTGTTTTAATGCCCGGATTGTAATCAAAGTATATATAAGCTGTGTTTTTAATACAAGTTCTTATACTCAAACCACTCTTAGGCTTAATGGAATAAGTAACATAACCGTGACTTAATATTTCATCTGCTGATTTATAAGGTAAATTAATTTTTGAAAATGTGAACTTTAATATTGTCCCTGTATTTATAAAAGTTGTGGAAACAAGGGCAGAATGGCTATATGAAATTACTTTCAGGGTCGAAATATCAAGGTTTTTATCGAGAGTATCTACAATGCTTATATTGATTGCCTCAGCATTTCCTATATTCTCAAAATTAATTGTATAATTTAAAGTGCTGTCAGGATAAATGCTTGTTTTATCATACATTACAGGACTAACCACCTTATCATTTGGGTCCCATGAATTTTTTACAGGAAAGCATTTATTGATAATTATTGAAC
Source organism: uncultured Bacteroidales bacterium (assembly GCA_964564355.1). GTDB lineage: Bacteria > Bacteroidota > Bacteroidia > Bacteroidales > JAGODS01 > CAZMDE01. The sequence goes on from CAZMDE010000516.1 coordinate 637, forward strand.
TCTCATCTGTTGTTTTATTTGAAGGAATAATTATTGCATTAAAGCAAATTGTATCAGTTAAATATGCATCAGGACTTACCAATACCTAAAACCAGCTGGTATATGTTTTGGAATTATCCAAATCTTTTAAATCCCACACTATGGTATCTTGTGTTATTGTTCCGTATGGTGAAAATCGAGTAAATGTAGAATTTTTCGTGCTGCACCAAATTTTTGCTTTTGCATTAAAAATACTGCATGAATTATTATCTATGTTAAGGCGAATACCTCCTTTATCACCAGGTCTGAAACCCCAGCCTTCCATATAGGTATAAAGTTCTTGCTTGCTCGTCTCGCCACAGATATACCCAAAATCATAATTTGCCGGAAATGTTTTTATTGGAATAGAAGACGAAGAACAATTTAAATTATATCCGGTATATTTTGAGCTATCTGTTTTTATTACATAATTATCTGAAACAGGTACATCGAAAAAATAATATCCTGAACTATTTGTATAATAGATATCAAAGACCTCATTATTCTTGTATAACATAACTTTTACATTCCGAATATCAATTTCTTTATCGTCATATTTACAGTTATTGTTCTTGTCAAAAAAAGTTTTGCCATATATTATTCCATATGGCTCTGTGGAAGGCAATTGAAAATACAGATAAAATCTAAATTCATTGTCAGTAGTATTAAAATTAAAAGGACCATAGGTTGGATTTGTAATCAAATCCTGCTTTTTATGCAATACTGAATCTATAAGGAATATTTTCGTGTTACGTGGAAAATCGGTTATTTGGCTGGCAGTTATAGTAAATGAGCCAGAAGTATTTACTTGCAAACCCATTATATCTAATCTGTTATTAATTAAAGGTGGTACACCATCTAACCAAAGACGGTTGTCATGTATTATAAAATAAGAATTAGGCGTATATAAGTCGGTATTCCACATCGCAGTGGCATCATATTCATCTTTTCCATTAGTAGCACCCTGAATAAAATATATAACAATTTCATTAGTATACCCATTTGCATTGTTCATTTTAGTTCCTAATCTTAACTTGGAATATTGACAAAACCCGGAATTTGCTATTGATATTAGTATTACCAGGATGATTGTTAAACTTATACTTTTTTTCATAATTTTTAATTTATATATTATGATTAGTTTGCTTTTTTTTCATTTTATTTTTATTTCTGTTGACTATGGACAGCCGACTCTTCCCTTCTATCTTTGTATCACAAGCTTCTTAGTTGCAATGAAATTATTTGATTGAAAATTTAATATATACACCCCGCTTCTTAAATTATTTACATCATATCTGATTGTATGTTCCCCTGCTTGCTGGCGCTCGTTT
>CAZMDE010000517.1:0-1983 GCA_964564355.1 uncultured Bacteroidales bacterium
AATGATGTATAAACTTCAACACCATACCAACGGTCATTAAAAATTTCATCATAAGTATATATAGGGCAAGCATATCTCACAGCCAAAGCAACAGCATCAGAAGTTCTTGCATCAATCTCTTTAACGGTATTATTATAAACGCAAACAAGCTTAGCATAAAAAACACCTTCAAAGAATTTGTGAATAATAACTTCACTAAGATAAATGCCAAATGAATCAGCAAAGCTTTTAAATAAATCATGTGTGAGGGGTCTTGTAGGTTTCATTTTTTCAATAGCAATAGCAATAGATTGTGCTTCAAAAGCACCTATTATTATTGGCAATCTTCTTTTACCACCAGACTCGCCTAATATAAGCGCATAAGCACCTGACTTTGCTCTGCTATAAGAAATGGCTATAATTTCTAATGCTATCTTGTTCATTTCGAAAGCATCTAATTTTTTTAATTAACTTCTACAATTAAAAATACTTTGCAAACCTACATAATTTTTATTAAATATAATTGTTCAGATAAAAAAGTTATGATAAATTAGTAAATATTTGTGCTCAGGGAAACTTTATGCTAAGTTTAGTATACATTTGTGTTGGTGATAAAAATATTTAACACAAAGTTAACAAAGGATTTTTAAAGTAAGACAAATATTAATAATGGCTTATAGAGTTTTAGAAGTAAATCATTTAAAATGAGGATTAAGGATTTAGATGAATTCTTCTTCATCTTCATAAGCTTCGACTCTTCTGCCAAAAACAGGTAATATCTTTCCTGTAATATAACCTGCAGTAATAGCAACTATGATTGTTATTCCTATTCCTGAGAGCTGGTAACTCATGTTTAACCCTTTAACTATAGGCAAAGCAAGCATACCGCCCAATAAGCCCGGCAAGCCATGGAGATTAGTAACTCCGCAGGTATCTATCAGTTTCATCCACTTCTGCTGTTTTCCCTGTATAACTGCAAACCCAAATGTTGATAGACCACCGGCAAGGATACCTATGATAATTGCAAAAGAATGTGTAGCATGGTCACAGGTTGCTCCAATTGCTACACCACCTGCCAAAGCAGCATTGGCAATATCTGCAATGCTTATTTTTCCTCTCAAACCGACAGAAGCAATATAAGTAGCAAGGGTAGAGCCGCAGAGAGCAAGAATAACATTGATGACTGTATGAGGCATTTCTTCAATTGGAACAAGGGCTGCGCAGAAGCTGGGCCAGAATATCCACAATACCATGCTTCCCAGCATAGAGTATCTGTCGCTGACAGAATCAGCCTCTATCTGTTTTGCAAATTCCTGTTTTGTAGTCATTGTGAGAGCGACACCTAACCCAAATATAGCGCCGAAAGCATGAATGACAATAGAACCTCCCGTATCTGCAACACCGCCTTTGGGTATGAGCCCAAAACCATTATCTAGAACAAGCCATTCGTTAAGCATATAAAAAGGTGTGAACAAAGCTCCGAGAATAATATATTGAAACATCTTCAGCCTTCCAAGAACAGCGCCGGCAGTAATCAATAGACTAGCAGCAGCAAACTCAGCCATTATTATCTGGTCCATTTCATGACCTGATATTTCAAAAAAGCCGCTTGTTTTTATCCATAAATAAATCGGAATGGAAATGCTAACAAGCAGGAAAGTGGCAGTAAGAGCTGAACGCCCGTATTTCCTTACAAATACCATTAAAAAGCCAAAGCCGAGAAGCAGCATTGCCATAATGTGTATGGCGCGGTTATATTTCTGGTCATCTGTGATGCCTGCAAAAGGGTCATGTATACCTGAATCGGCTGCCTGGCATACATTAATAGAAGATAAAAATAACACTAAGAGCAAAGGTAAAAACCTTAAACATCTATATTTTTTCATATTTTATTGATTTTGATTTATTCGTTAATATCGCGGCAAAAGTAAAATTTTAATTATCCAAAATCACATTCATCCGAACTTTCTATAAAACCAATACATTAACAGCCTGTAATGCCTG
>CAZMDE010000518.1:0-1978 GCA_964564355.1 uncultured Bacteroidales bacterium
CCAATATAAAACACATAACTGAATCAGGTATTGAACAGGGTTCAATCGGAATGATAAATTCTAACTGGGGAGATTACGGTTCTGAAACATTTAAGGAGCTGATTTATTTTGGTTATGCCTGGTCTGCTCAATGCTCCTGGAATCTGAATGGTTCAGACATTTATTCTTTCAGCAGAAATTATTTCTATGACTTCTTTGGAGTTGACGATTCCCGCAATACACAGATTTATCAGACATTAAGTGAACCATATAACCAGGTGCCCTGGCATGAAATTTGGCGGCATCCGCTTCTTCCTTTCCGCGATCCGCCTCAATGGGAAGGAAAAAGGAATATAACTGTTAAGACAAACTGGATGGATTGGACTTTACCGATGGTATCAAATGACATTGATAAACTGAAAGCTGAAGCTAAAAAGAATACAGACCATTATGAACTTTTAAAGTATATTGTTAGAATTAATGATTATTTTAAATTTAAAGCAGAAACACAGCTATTACTTGAGAAAAAGCTTAATAAAACTGAAGTGGATATTCCTTTACTAATAAACATGATAGATAAGAATATTTCTGCACTGACAAAGCTAAGTGATGATTATAAGAAACTATGGCTTTTATATTATAAAAACGATAACCTGAATATGATTGCAGACAAGTTTAACAGGCTTATTGCGTATTTCAGGGAAACCAAAGATGCTGTCATTAAAGATAAACTGGAATCTCCAATTATTAAAAGCGAATGGATTTATCTAAAAGCAAACCAATCTGATTATGCAACAAAGGCATATTTCAAAAAAGAATTTCTGCTCGAAAGCAAACCTGATAGTGCTTTGCTTCAGCTTATGGGGGATAATTATGCAAGACTCTATATTAACGGGCAGTATATAGACCAGGTTTATGCAAGAAGAACCCTATCCCTGCTTGTTGATTATAAAAGAATTAAGCTGATAGATATAACCAAATACCTTAAAGACAGCCTTAATATTATTGAAGTTCAGTGCGAGAATTTTAATGCTAAAGATAAAGCAGGATGCAATATCTATTCTGAGATATATTTAAAAGATAAAACCAAAGCTCTGATAACCGATGAATCATGGTTTGCAAAATTACCAGTTTCTGAAAAGTGGCATAAAGTAATTTCACAGAAATACAGCAAACCTGTGATTGCCCCTTATTTTAAAACTAAAAGAACAAGCTGGATAGAAAGATAAAAGATTTTTAATGAACTATATCAAATGCAGTAAAATTTCTCATTTCACCCTCTTCTGCATTAAACTCTTTGACCTCAGAACCGAAAGGTCCTTTTTTAGCCCATTTCAGGAATTTCTTTATAGGTTCTTCTTCACCTTCAATCTCAATATATACTTTATTGTGTTCTATATTTTTAACAAAACCTTTTATACCAAGCTCATAAGCAGTCTGCATAGACATAAACCTGAAGCCTACTCTTTGTACTTTCCCTGATATTGTTATATTAAAATGCTTTAGCATAAACTTTTACAAAATTATATAAAATTTTATACTCTACCCATTTTAATCTTTAAATTCCTTATTTTAAAAAATTAAAACACTAAAAATCATGGATTTAACCTTTTAGTAATAAGACTTTCAACCTTATTAAATAACATTTCAGGAGAATATGTCAGCCAGTTGAGATTATTTAATTCGCCACCGAAAGCAATGTAATATCCAAGATTAGTATTATCAAATTCATACAGCAAATGTTTTCTGAAATTCACAGCAGCAATCCAGCCATCTTCTACTTCGTCAAACCACTCTTCATAATAACAATCATCCGAAGCATGAAAATTAAGGATATTTTCTCCTAAAAGTATAAACTTATTAATGCCATTATCTATAAGGCTTTCTATCAGATTTCGTTTTAAAAACATTATATCATTATACAGGCAGTCATTCCATTCTCCAATTAATTCTATTACGCAGTAACCTGCCGTATAATCTGCATAAAGAACCTTAACAT
>CAZMDE010000519.1:0-1974 GCA_964564355.1 uncultured Bacteroidales bacterium
ATCATAAGAATGGATGGTTCACTGAAAACAATATAAGGTCTGCAATAAGTGCTATTGCAAACAACCTTAGAGAAGAGAAACTGAATCAATGGATTAACAATTATAAAAATCTAAAATCTAAAATCGTACATCGTAAATCCATTGGGGTAATTATGGCGGGCAATCTGCCTCTTGTCGGGTTTCATGATTTCTTATGTGTTCTGATGTCAGGTCACAGGTTCCTTGGCAAGCTGTCATCAGATGACAGCTTATTACTGCCTGCTCTTGCTGAGATGCTTATTGAAATTGAGCCCGGTTTTAAGGATTACATTGCATTTACTGATAACAGACTTACGGGTTTTGATGCTGTAATAGCAACAGGAAGCAATAATTCCTCGCGTTACTTTGAATATTATTTTGGAAAGTATCTGCACATAATAAGGAAGAACCGAAATAGCTTAGCGATATTAAGTGGTAATGAATCAATGCAGGAACTTGAGGAATTAAGCAGTGACATATTTCTGTATTTCGGGCTTGGCTGCAGGAATGTTTCAAAATTATTTGTTGCTGAGAATTATTCATTTGACGGGTTATTTAAAGCTGCTGAGAAATACTCATCTGTTATTAATCATTCAAAATATTATAATAATTACATTTATAATAAATCTATATACCTTATTAATAAGACTGATCATTTTGACATTGGGTTTTTTATCCTTAAGCAGGATAATGCTCTGGCTTCGCCTGTTTCTGTTGTCTTTTATGAATATTATTCTGATTTATCCCAACTTAAAAACCTCATTATTGCAGACAGAGAAAAGATTCAATGTGTTGTAACTAATATTCCTGATTTTGAATTTAAAAGTGTTCCTTTAGGACAATCACAGTTTCCTGAATTGTGGGATTATGCAGATGAGGTGGATACTATGAGGTTTCTATTAGATTTATAAGATTTGTCAGATTCTTCAGATTTATCAGATTATTATTCACTACTAATTAAAATTTAAGGAGTTCATAAATCGCTACGCTTATTTTTCACAAAGTTGCACAAAGGAAAAACAAATCTCAATTAATCGGGATTAATTTTTTTATACTTTTATACCCACTTAGGAAACACTTAAGTTTCCTATCCGGATGACCAAAATATTCATTAATTTGCAAATATGCTTCTAACAAAACTTCATATCCCAACTGTCAATCAGAATATAGTTCATCGCTCTGAACTTTATGAGAAATTGAACATCGGACTGAGTCGAAAACTAATTCTTATTTCCGCTCCTGCAGGATTTGGCAAAACAACCCTATTGAGTGACTGGATCAATAAACATGATATTCCAACTGCATGGTTTTCACTCGACAAAGGTGATAATGACCCGGTAGAATTTTTAAGTTATATAATCTCAGGAATTCAAAGTATTCATAAAGGATTTGGCGAAAGTGCCCTCAAGCTTTTAAATTCACCCAATAAACCATCAGATGAATCAATTGTCAGCTTGTTAATCAACGAAATACTCAAGATTAATAAGAACTTTTTATTAGTATTTGATGATTTTCATTTAATTGAGAATAGCGATATTTTAAGAATAGTTACTTATTTATTAGAATATATTCCTGATAATATACATATTGTAATTTTAACCCGTTCTGACCCGACCTTACCCATTGCAAGGTTAAGAAGTCAACAGCAGCTTGCTGAGTTGCGGTCGTCAGACCTGAGTTTTTCAGCAAATGATATATCTATACTTTTCAATAAAAAGCTGAAATTAGGATTATCTGTTGACGATGTTTATTCACTTGAAACAAAAACCGAAGGCTGGATAGCAGGATTGCAACTTACTGCCTTATCAATGCAGGGACGTGAAGATATATCTGAATTTATCCGGGATTTAAAAGGAGACAACAGGTACATCATGGATTATTTGATGGAGGAAGTATTAAAAATTCAATCAGACGATATTAAAGAATTTCTATTGCAAACATCCATTCTGGAGCAAA
>CAZMDE010000520.1:0-1973 GCA_964564355.1 uncultured Bacteroidales bacterium
TACAGGTTTCTTAACAGAAGCGTTACGGAGAATTTCATAAATGACGATATTAACACCTGGGACCTGAAGAAAATCGTAAAGGAAACAATTAATAATTATATGCTGTCTCTTAATAATCCTGAGGAACTTAAAAAAATCCGGATAAATGTTTTTGACGCTATACTTATCCAGGACGACGAAAGTCCACAGACCACAGAAAACAGTAAAAATGTATCTTCTAAATTAAGACCGGCATTGTATGACTTTCTCGCTCACAGGGCTATAGATTTCTTTAGCAGGGAAGAGCCGGGTATTACTGCGCCTGCATTTAAATTCGAGCTGGATAACGCTGATTATTTTGCAACGGCTGAGAAATTTATTAAAATTAATATTAGCTCAAAAGACTCTATGTCAATGAAGCTCTATGCCATAAAATTGCTTCAGGAGCTTATTGCGGTTCATTTAAATGATGCGAATCCTGAATCATTGATTGATGCTGATTTGAAACGCCTTAAATTTGTTAAGGACTATTCTGTGCTTGACACAAAAGACAGCCTTTACATTAATGCTTTGCTGTATCTTAAGAACAGGTATAACAATAATCCTTCTTCTGCAGAAATATGCTACATGATAGCGGAAGAATATTCATCACGCGGAAAACAATATAATCCTAATGAATCGGATGCTCATAAATGGGATGTAAAGACTGCTGTGAGCTATTGTGACGAGGCTATAAGCCGTTTTCCTGACACTTATGGAGCTAAAAATTGCAAAATTCTGAAAGAAAGATTGAAAGAACATTTATTATCCCTTACAACTGATAATGCTAAATTACCGGATGTTCCGTCAATAGCTCTGCTGACATATAAGAACCTGCAGACTGCTTATTTCAGATTATATAAACTCTCAGACGATAATAGCAGGCGCCTGCAGGAAACTAAATACGGCAAAGAGCTGATAGGTGAATATCTGAAGCTACCTAAAGTTAAAGAATGGAGTCTTAAGTTATCTGATGACGGAGACTATCAGCAGCACAAAGCAGAAATTAAGCTTCCTGAACTTCCTTTTGGAAATTATGTTTTGTTGTCTTCTTCTGATAAAGATTTCGTAATAAACACGAGAAACAAGACACAAGATACAAGTCAAATAATTGTTTACAATACTTTCTGGATAACAAATATAAGCTATATAAAAAGAAATAATGACGACAGAAGTACGGGCTTCCATTTGCTGCACAGGGATTCAGGCTTACCGATTAATAATGTTGAGGTGCAAACCTTTCAGAAAGAATATGATTACGGAGCAAGGTCATATAATTCAATCAGGTGGAAATCATTTAAGACTGACGAAGAAGGGTATTTCGCAGTACCTGCTGCCGAAAATAATAATAATTTCAGAGATGTGACTGCTGCTTTCAAATATAAAGACGACATGTATGAAACTGAAAACAGCATCAGTCAATGGAATAACAATTATAATCAGGAAAAGAAAATGCTATTGAGGACATTTTTCTTTACTGACAGGGCAATATACAGACCCGGACAGACAATATATTTCAAAGCTATTCTGATTGAAACAGACGGGGAAACGTCAAGAATAAAGCCGAATACTAATACAAGCGTTTACTTCTATGATGTGAATTACAAAGAGATTGGCAAACTTGCTCTCACAAGTAATGAATACGGCTCAGTGAACGGTTCTTTCACTGCTCCTGTCGGAGTTCTTTACGGGCAGATGCAGATAACCAATAAAACAGGAAGCACTATAATAAGAGTTGAGGAATACAAAAGACCAAAATTCGAGATTGTTTTTGAACCTGTGAAAGGAAGCTATAAGCTTGGTGAGAAAGTTACTGTGAAAGGAAAAGCAAAGGCTTATGCAGGAAATAACATAGGCAATGCATCAGTAAAATTCAATGTTTTAAGAAGGACGAGATTCCCTTACTTATATGACTGGTGGTGGAGCTTCTACCTGCCTCCTTCAAAAGAAATGCT
>CAZMDE010000521.1:0-1966 GCA_964564355.1 uncultured Bacteroidales bacterium
GTTGGCGAAGATTGCGAGTGGCTCTTCATCAACATTGCAGATAAAATAGAAGAGTATAAGCTTCAGCACGAAATTATATTGCCTGTTTTCCCGATTCCTGTTGAATATAAAACTGATGATGATTATTTAAGACATATAACTTACGAGGGAGCTAAAGCAAGATATCCTGAGATAACTGAAGAAGTTAAGCAGAGAATAGAAACGGAGCTTGGAGTAATCACTAAGATGAAATTTTCCAGCTATTTTCTTATTGTTGAGGATTTCATAAGAGAGGCAAAGCGTCTGGGAGTGATAGTAGGTCCGGGAAGAGGCTCTGCTGCAGGGTCTGTTGTGGCTTATTGTATTGGTATTACAAATATTGATATAGACTTTGACGATGAGCAGAGAGATAAGGTTATTGATTACGTTGTAAATAAATACGGCTCTGAGAAGGTAGCACAAATAATAACCTTTGGTACAATGGGACCAAAGATGGCTATCCGCGATGTGGCAAGAGTTCTTAAATTCCCTTTACCTGAAGCTGATAAATTAGCTAAATTGATACCCGATGGCGTAGATGTTACTTTTAAAAAGGCTTATGACCTGGTTCCTGAGTTGCTTAAAGTGAAGGAAGAAGGTAGTAAGGAGGCACGCAAAGTTTTGAAGCTTGCTGAGACTCTGGAAGGCTCTGTAAGACATTCAGGCACTCATGCCTGCGGAATTATTATCGGACCGGATGACCTGACAGAATATGTGCCTCTCAGCACTGCCAAAGATTCCCTGCTTATGGTTACTCAGTATGAAGGCAAAAATATTGAGACTGTCGGCTTGCTTAAAATGGATTTTCTCGGACTTAAAACTCTTACTATTATCAGAGATGCATTGGAGAGTATCAGGAAAAGAAATGGAATTACAATAGATATTGATAAGATACCACTTGATGATAAGAAAACATTTGACCTGTTTAAAAAAGGCGACACTGTTGGATTATTCCAGTTTGAATCCGATGGCATGCGCTCCCACATGAAAAACCTTAAACCTACTAATATCGAAGACCTGATAGCAATGAATGCTCTTTACAGACCGGGTCCAATGGATTTTATCCCCAAATTTATTAACAGAAAGAATGGAAAAGAAAAAGTCGAATATCCTCATCCTATTATTGAGGAAATATTAAAACCTACTTATGGTATAATGGTTTACCAGGAACAAATCATGCAGATTTCTCAGAAAATGTCGGGTTTTTCAGGTGCTATGGCAGATGAGTTGCGAAAGGCTATGGGGAAAAAGAAAAAAGATATTATTGAGAAGATGAAAGCCCAGTTCATCGAAGGTGCTGTAAAAAATGAAATTCCTAAAGAAAAAGCTGAAGAAGTTTATGAATTAATGGGAAAGTTCGGGGAATACGGATTCAACAGAAGCCATTCTGCCGCTTATTCAATATTAGCTTATCAGACCGCATACCTTAAAGCTCACTATGGTGCAGAGTTTATGGCTGCAGTTCTGACAAATAACCTTAGCGACATAAAAAAAATCAATTTCTATATATCTGAGAGTAAACGGCAGAAAATTTCTGTGTTAGGTCCTGATATAAATGAGAGCGAGCTTAAGTTTGTAGTAAACAAAAACGGTGAGATACGCTTTGGTCTCGCTGCTATCAAGAATGTTGGAGAGGGTGTTGTCAATGAAATTATAAAAGAGCGTGAGGAGAACGGCTCTTTTAAGGATATTTTCGACCTTGCCCGTCGCGTCAGCATTCGTTCTTTAAATAAAAAATGCCTCGAAGCTCTTGTCGTAGCAGGTGCCTTCGACAGCTTTCCCGGCACTTTCAGGTCACAGTATTTTTATCAAAGAAATCCCGATGACATTACATTCATAGAAAAAATAATCAAAAATGCAGGTAATTACCAGAGCGGAAAACATCAGAACCAGCAGTTCCTCTTTGGCGAAGCTAATGAAGATACCTCTATGGATATTGAATTTCCTG
>CAZMDE010000522.1:0-1964 GCA_964564355.1 uncultured Bacteroidales bacterium
GTTGGAATAAGCTATATCAAGGTACTTCCAACATTACAATAACCGTTGAGGATAATGCTGGCAATAAAAGTCCAGTACAGTCAATAACTTTTAAGAAAGATATTTCCTCAGCGAATGTGAATAACAATGAGGGGAATATTGTTTATTATAATAAAGCCTTTTTTGATAATAACCGGTTTTTAAATGTTCAATTTACTGATTCTGCTCTTGGTTCAGGAATAAAAGATATTTTATTATGGGTGTCTCATAACATAACTAAGAATGAAATAGAGTTATTTAGGGATGGAATAACTTATAACTATAGGCCATGGAATATTGCCTGGGGTTCACTAAGCAATGGATATACTGAAGTATTTGTTACAGTTAACGATAATGCCAGCAATCAAACAATTATGTTTTTATTTAAAGTATTAAAAGATGCAGATGTTCCCCAAATTCATAATAGTGAGACACGAGCAGTAGGTTGGTATAGTAATGTTAATACTCCAGCTTGGTTATCAGCAGTAAGGGTGAGTTTTGATGATGTTGGTTCCTCAAATATACATAGGATTGAGTATGGGGTATCAATTAACAATGCTCTTAAATGGTATACAATTACAGATTGTGAGAATATTTCTCAGAATTTTAGTATAAGTGGAAGATTTGATACGTATTATCAGACATGGCCTATCAATTGGAATGTTTTAACAAACGGTGTTAATGAAATATATGTTTCAATAAATGACTTTGCATTAAATTCTACAAGTTCTTATGTTATTAGGATTAGTAAAGATGTTATTTCTCCAAACTTAATCAATAATGAAGCGGTATTACCTAATACCCAAAAGTTTGAACTTTGGCATTCTGTTAATACTCCAAATAGGATGACTACTTTTGATGTAATCATTTTTGATAAAGGAGGGGCTGGTCTTGCAAGTATTTCTTATCAAATAAATGAAAAAGGATGGGAGTATTTAACAACAGATGCCCGTAGAGCTACTACTTTTGATAATTGGTCTATTGCGTGGTGGAAGATAGATAATGGAACAAATGACATTCGAGTATCTTTTAATGACTATGCATTAAATAAGTATAGTGAAAAAGTTTTTACAATTTACAAAGATACTATTAATCCTAGCATCAGCAGTAATGTTATTTCTGATGATGTATATTTTTATAGGTTTCCTGACAGAGATGGAGTCCCTGGCCGTGGAAATCTTCCGCCATCTCTCAATTTTGCTATTACTATAACAGACAATGGTTATTCTGGTATTCATATCGTTCAATATGGTGTTAGTAGTCCTAAGTTTACTAATGGCATTAATTGGGTAACCGATCGGGAATACTCAAGGGTTGATAGTATCCAATATGTTCAGTTAGCATGGGATCAGCTTACTGATGGAATAAATGAAATATTTATTTCAGTTAATGACCTTGCCGGGAATACAACAAGTACCAATAGGTCAATTTTTACTTTAAGAAAAGACACAAGCCCACCACGGATTAATCATTTATTTGTTAATGGAGAAACTTATGAAGCGTATTTCCCTATAGAGTTGCGTCCATTGACCGTTACTCCATTTGTGGTTACGTTTTCTGAGGAGGTTGGTAGCTCAGGTCTTGCTACTATCAATTATGGAATAAGGAGAATAAGCGATGATACGTCGGCCGAGACCCAGTGGTTTTTAGTTTCTGCATTTGCAAATGAAGGGGTTTATTCTTATACGAGCGATATTGCAATTAGCTTTAATGCTTTAGCTGAAGGGACTAATGAGATTTGGTTTTATGTTTTTGACCAAGCAGGATTTACTACAGTTACTTTTAGTTATTTCATTAAGAAAGATACCCGAGTTCCAATAAGTGAAATTACAGAGACAGCGCCTCTTGATCGTAATGTTACCTTGAATAGATGGTATAGGGTCTCGCCTGATTGGTGGACCGATTTGCCAATAAAGATAAAGATAATGCTGACAAAGTTTATGGTA
>CAZMDE010000523.1:0-1964 GCA_964564355.1 uncultured Bacteroidales bacterium
GACTTTATATTTCGTGAAAATTGATGAAATTTAAATTCCTAATTACAATAAAATAAGGATAATACCCATAATTCAGTAAGCACATTAAAAAAATATGATGGAAAATTTGTTGGCGTACGTTCTTTTTTCATTGTATTTATTTTGTACAACAAAAGTATGCAAAATATATGCCCGAAAAACATTAGTTGTGAAATAAATGTGAAATTTATAATCATTCCAGATAGTAACATAACAGTGGTTTGTTAAATGTTGACAAAGTTTTTTCTTGCAAAATTTAATTAATTGATTTGAAAAAACAACCGTAACTTTATCAAAGTTAGCAATATCATCGACTTATAAAAAATTTTACGGTGTGTTATATCAACAATAGCAATGAAATCGATCAATTTTAATTTGATTGCTTACATTCCTGTTTTAAACATGAAAGATATTAACAATCAAAAAAAATATTTTTTAAACATATAATGAGATAATTAGCTATATAATGCTAACAAATACATAAATATTATAATAATTGCTTTTTTTATAGATTTATTCTTTTTATTTTTGTATAAATCTTTTAACGGTTGCAAACGGGAGAAGATTAGTTAAATAAATTTTTAATAATTAATTGTATTAAACAAATGGAAAAGAAAATAATTTTCCAGGTAAAGTCCCATGAAGGTCTTTCCCTTGTGCTTGAAAAGCACAAAAGTGAGTGGCATAATTTTCAACCGATGGTTGAAGCCAAAACAATGCTGGATGATTTACTCCAGCAGTCTTCAAATCTTCGAATGGTTACCGGAGAGAATTCCAAAAGTGTAACTTTAGTTAAAAACAATCTAAAAAATGAGGTATTGAAAAATACCCGGATATTAAGCTGTGCATTAATTGTGCATGCTGATGTTTCTAATCAGCCTGAAATAATAGAACAGGTTGAATCTCAGGAAAGGCGGATGAATATCGACAGACGCGAAGTAATTGTTTATGATACCTGCAAATTTATTTATAAGCTGGCAGAAGAACATTTAACTGATTTGATTACCTACAAGGTAACTCAAATTTTTCTGGACGACACACTAAAGCTGATGAATGATTCTAAAAATTCCATTGCTTCTCCTATCACACTAATCCGAAAAAAAAAGGTTAATAATCTGAAGCTGCATAAAATCCATAAGGAAATAAATAAGTTGCTTACAAAACGTATGGATAAACTGATGGAAATACTGGCTCTGGATTACCCTGATCTGGCTGCAAATTATTTTGAATTACGCAGAAAAATCAGAACCAGAGGTAAAAACAAAAAGGAAATTCCCGTTTTGAATACTTCAACTATTATCGCAAATGTTGCCTGATAATTCTAAATTATGTTGAATGGGGTAATATTGCAAGATTATTTGATATAACATAAAACAAGAGACATTTATTCCCTGACTTGCAATTCAGATAACGGAATGAATGTCTCTTATTCTCAGCCCTGCCATTGGTAGGGCTCTTTTATTTTTAAATTAATTGTAATAAATTATGGTACAAAATTAAAGCTTTAAAGGTTAAAATATTGTTAACTGCATAAAAAATAAGTATAATGATAATATAAATGGAATATAATTTAAGATTATTTAAATTGCAATATACACATATAGAGAACAATAGATATACTATTTGAAAAGATTCTAAATTTCTGTTGAAAATAGGATGTGTTTTATATTTCCAACCAAACTGACTGTATATTCCATACCAAACTGACACTTAATTCCGGCCTCACTAATCTTCTTCGGGCAATACTCCAGTTGGGTTAAACAAACCCCAACGAACAGCAATATAATTGAACTGTATGACACCTGCAAACCAAATCCAAAATCCTTTAATGTATGATTTTTTAACCATTAATTCGTTGGTTGTTTTGTGGATAATGCTGGTATTTCTCATTTTCAGATCAAACAGTCGCAAGCTTCAGCATTTAGAGTTTTTGCTGTAAGCAGATA
>CAZMDE010000524.1:0-1963 GCA_964564355.1 uncultured Bacteroidales bacterium
TTAACACTTATCGCATTTCCTGAATAGGTATTTAATGAAACACCTGCAGGTACATCCCATGTATAGTTTGTAGTATTAGGAATAGATGGAATGGAATAGATTACATTCTGTTGTCCTGCCATAACAGCAGTATTTCCCGAAATTGTATCAGCTGCGTTTGGTGTTAAGTCAGCAACTGTAATAGGAAAAACTGATGCTAAGCCATTTCCACATGAATTAATACCATAAACACTTATACTTCCTGAGGCAGCATTATTCCCATAATCAACATTAATTGAATTTGTTGTACTGTTTCCAGTAGCTCCGGGAGGCAGTGTCCAATTATAAGAAGCAGCATTATTTATAGCAGAGATAGTATAACTTACTGAATTTTGGTTTATACATACAGAATCAATACCAGAAATTGCTCCTGCTTGAAAAGGTAACGGATTTACAGTTATTGGCAATGATGAAGCTAATCCGTTGCCACATATGTTCTTCCCTTTAACTGTAATATTGCTTGAAACTGATGAATTTCCATAATTTATTGTTATTGTATTGGTTATACTGCTTCCCGTAGCTCCTAATGGTAAAGTCCAAACATAAGAATTTGCATTTGCAATTGATGAAACAGTATAAATTACATTATTTTGTCCTTGACAAACTGAACTATAGCCGTTTATGACACCTGCAACATTTGGTAAAGGATTTACTGTTATAGCCAATAAAGAAGAATTACCTATTCCGCATGAGTTAACTCCATAAACCTTAATATTCCCCGATAAAGCTGTCTGGCTGTAATTGACTGTAATGGTATTTGTTGTGCTTGTACCGGTTGAGCCGGATGGCAGTGTCCATACATATGAAGTAGCATTAGGTATTGAATTTACTACATATATTTCCGAATTTTGTCCTAGACATACAGTTGATAATCCTGAAATTGTTCCTGCAGGATTAGGCAAAGGGGTTACATTTATAGCAAGGGAAGAGGCTGTCCCCATTTCACATGAATTCGCTCCTTTTACTGTAATAACTCCTGAAACAGAATTAACTCCATAACTTACAGTTATTGTATTTGTATTACTCATTCCTGATACCCCATTTGGTAACGACCAAATATAAGAAGTTGAATATGGAATTGAAGGAACAGTATATATAACATCGTTTTGTCCGTTACAAACAGAAGTTAAACCGGATATAATTCCTGCCTGTGGAATACTACCTACAGAAATATTTAAAATAGAAGGTAAGCCATTTCCACAATTATTAACACCATAAACACTTATATTGCCAGAAATTGAATTGCAGCTATAATTGACAGTAATACTATTTGTAGTACTTGAGCCTGTTGCACCCGTAGGTAAAGACCATATATAGGAAGTTGCATTGTTTATAACAGGTGTAACGTATGTAACATTTGTTTGCCCTTTATAAACTGCAGATAAGCCTGTTATCATTCCAGCATTTGAAGGTAAAATATTGAAAAATAATGTTGCTGTATCTGAAATAATTGAAGCGTTATCTGATAATAAAACACATCTATATTTGTATAAATTCATTTGATTTGAAATATTACTAACATGTAAATTTGATGAAGTAACACCTGAATAGTTGTTGGAATTTATGATATTATTAAAACCACTACCTGTATCTATTTGCCATTGATAAGAAATGTTAGCAGTTGTTGTTATACTAAAAGCAGCAATATTGAAATCACAAATTGGATTATTTAAACATACGTTTTTGTTTGTAGGTTGTGAAGTGATTATTATTGGGTTTGTTGAAAATTTACGAATCCTATAATTTGTATAGTAAGAATTAAAAGAACCATCGGAAAAATAAATATTACCAACATTGTCTTTTTTTACTGCTGTTGGTTTGTTAACTATTGCATTTATAGCATTTATATTATCATCGGGATACCCTATGTTCCCATTTCCGGCTAAAGTATAAATTAATCCAGAATTAGCAGTTATGACACGAA
>CAZMDE010000525.1:0-1954 GCA_964564355.1 uncultured Bacteroidales bacterium
AGACAACTACAGTTGGTTATGAAGAAAACAAAGACCTTGTGCTTGATAAGAATTTAGTACCCATTCCAAAAAAACCTATTGTACTTCCTGATATTTTATATGACTTAGATAAATGGGCATTAAAACCAGAATTCCAGGATTCATTAAATGGTTTATTTCAGACTTTAGAGGATAACCCTAAGCTTGTAATTGAACTGTCATCACATTGTGACCCGCGTGCAACAGACCAGCATAATGACACTTTATCACAGCGTCGTGCTCAATCTGTAGTAGATTTTCTGATTAACAAAGGCATTGAACCCGAAAGGCTTGTAGCTAAGGGTTATGGAAAGAGAGTACCAAGGGTTCTTAATAAAAATAAATCTATTATCATCAACGGACAAAAATATAGTTTCAAAAAAGGAACTGAATTTACAGAAAGATATATTAATAGTATAGGTAATGTGAACCTGAGAGAGGCAGCCTATTATCTTGACCGCAGAACTGAATTCAAAATTTTAAGACAGGATTTTGTTCCAAAGCCAAAACCAGAAGGAGAATTGAATAAGCCTAAAGATGAAAATGCAGCTCCTGAAAACAAAACTGAAGATACCGGCAAAGATGAACAGCAATTGAAAGAAGATAACACAAAGGTAAACCCTGTCAAACAGGACTCAGTAATAACCAAGCCAGAAACACCGGGCAAAAAAACACCGGGCAAACCCGTCAGATAAAAATTAATAAAAAGTCCGTTTTTAAACGGACTTTTTTATTTTTGCCTTTTATCTTTTTAACTTATTTAAAAGCATGAATATTTTACTTCTTGGATCAGGTGGACGAGAACACACAATTGCCTGGAAACTTAGTCAGTCTTCTCTGTTAACAAAGCTTTATATAGCTCCGGGTAATGCAGGCACTGCAGAATCAGGTACAAATATATCTCTACTGCCAACAGACTTTGAAGGAATAAAGAAATTTGTACATAAGTTTAATATAAATATGGTTATTGTAGGACCTGAAGACCCATTGGTTTTAGGGATACATGATTATTTTCTGCAAGACGATAAACTGAAAAATATTCCAGTAATAGGACCATGTAAAGAAGCTGCAAAACTTGAAGGCAGTAAAGATTTTGCAAAATCATTCATGAAGCGTCACAATATTCCAACCGCAGCATATAAAACATTTTCTTCACAGAATTTAACAGAGGGCTTGCATTTTCTTGAAACTCTTAATCCGCCTTATGTTTTAAAAGCAGATGGATTGGCAGCAGGAAAAGGAGTTGTTATCTGTAAAACATTAAAAGAAGCAAAAACAGAGCTGACTGAAATGATAGAAAGCTCGAAATTTGGCGAAGCAAGCCGCAAGGTTGTCATAGAAGAATATTTGTCAGGTATTGAGCTTTCTGTTATTGTCCTAACAGATGGAAAGTCATATAAGATATTGCCTGTTGCCAAAGACTACAAAAAGATTGGAGAAGGTGATACAGGTTTAAATACAGGAGGTATGGGTACGATTTCAGGCGTACCTTTTGCAGATAATGTTTTCTTAAATAAAGTTGAAACTACTATAATTAAGCCTACTATTGAAGGACTTAAAAATGATGGACTGAAGTATAAAGGTTTTATCTATTTCGGGTTGATGAATGTCAAAGGAGTGCCCTTTGTTATTGAATACAATGCGCGAATGGGAGATCCTGAAGCAGAAGTTGTTATTCCAAGAATTAAATCAGATTTGCTTGAGCTTTTCATTGGTGTAGCTGATGAAGACTTAGATACAAAACCTCTGGAAATTGATAATCGTTTTTCAGCATGTGTAATGCTTGTATCAGGAGGCTACCCCGGTTCATACGCCAAAGGTAAAGAAATCACAGGATTAAAACTGATTAAGGACAGCTACATATTCCATGCAGGTACAGTTTTAAGTAACGGAAAAACAATTACAAATGGCGGTAGGGTTATTGCAATTACTTCTT
>CAZMDE010000526.1:0-1951 GCA_964564355.1 uncultured Bacteroidales bacterium
ACAAGCCACGCATTTTAAAATCGAGACTTTCAGACTATTCCGACTTCGTATTGCTCTATTTAATATCGACAAATGACCAAACCAACAATGGAATGATTATATCCTATCCAATACGGTTTGCACCAGTTTTTCAATATATGGTTTATAATCAGTATTGGCTGCTTCTACTCTACGGTTGGCAATAATGCAACAAACTGTCATGGCCTTATGCCCCATTAATTTAGATAAACCTGCAATGGCAGAACCTTCCATTTCGTAATTCGATATTTTATATTTCCCATATCGGAAGCTCTCAATCTTGTCATTTAAATACTTATCGGCTAGGGGTAATCTTAATTCTCTACCTTGTGGACCATAAAACCCATTTGCCGAAATAGTAACACCCCGAAGCATATCATCTTTACCAATGCGGTTAATAAGCTCTTCGTCCGCATCTACAACATAAGGAGCAGCCAACTGTGGATTCCATTCTAAATGTTTTTTCATCTCTTCTTCGAAATCTAAATCGCTTACAGAATCACGACCAGCATAGAAGTTTAACATACCATCGAAGCCAATTGATTTTTCAGATATTAAGAAACATCCTAAAGGTAAATCTTTTTGCATGCCACCTGAGGTACCAATTCTCACAATAGTGAGTTGTCTGAATTCTGACTTCTCAGTACGAGTTTGTAAATCAATATTTGACAATGCATCTAATTCGTTCATCACAATATCAATATTATCAGTGCCTATACCAGTAGATATTACTGAAATACGTTTACCCTTATATGTTCCAGTGATTGTTCTGAATTCCCGACTTGAAACATTAAATTCAAGAGTTTCAAAATAAGATGCAACTAATGGTACTCTATCCGGATCTCCCACTAAGATTACATTATCTGCTAATTGTTCTGGCTTTAAATGTAAATGGAAGATACTTCCATCGCTATTTATTATTAATTCAGAAGGTGGAAAGTGTTTCATAGTATATTATATTTAATTAATTGTTTTGTCATTCAACTAATTTATCTAAATCAAAAAATGATTAATCTAAAGTAATACTTTGCAAATCTATTTTTTTATTAATAATGTTCTTATCTACAACACCATTAATTCCTTTAATTGTTGAATTATCAGTATATTGCCAAATATCCCAATCAATGCTTGGTTCTCCATAATAATTTGAAATCCAATATTTATAATTTTTAAACTTATATTTCAAATACTTATTATAAAAAAAGTATTCACAGTATATAATTGGTTGTACTTTATACCTATCAAAAATCACGTTACAATAACTTTCAATTTCGTACTGTAATAACTCAGAATTTGGGATATTATTTATAAAACTTTTATCTGATATATTAATTCCAAGTATACTATATATAAGAGTTTCTTCATCTTTAAATTCGATATCCAATACAGGATATAAATCTCCTTTACATAGTTTGGCTGTTTTAATATAATTATAAGCCTGCGTTTTGCCATTAACTCGAAGATTAAAAAAGTGATATGCCCCAATCTTTACACTTATACTACGAGCCATTTTTTTGTAATAATCATATTTTGAATCTCTATAGTAAGCTCCTTCAGTCGCTTTTAAAACAATGAAGTCGGGTTTGTTTTTTATCAACAACACATTCCAATTAATATTTCTCTGGTAATGTGAAATATCAATTCCCCATTTTAAATCTTTATCAGAATTTAAACTCCGTTCTACTTTTTGTGTATTATAATTTTTTAAATAATAAAGCACTTCAATTCTAAAGACAAAAAGAAGAATGCAGATAAAGAAGATAGATACAAAAAAGATCAACAACATTTTTTTCATTTATATGAATTCATTTAAAATAGATAAATGTATATATTTAAATCATATCATTGATATAGAATAGGAATACTTAAAGCTATTTGTAATTTTCAAAATAAATCATCTAAATCAGGAGTGAAGAATATTCCAAAGAAACCA
>CAZMDE010000527.1:0-1950 GCA_964564355.1 uncultured Bacteroidales bacterium
GAATACCTGGGTTTTGTGCTTAAGCCTTCTGAATGGTAGAGAATGAATTATTGCAGTCTGGTCTCTGAAATATGGACCACGAATGTCTTCATTTCTTTCATGTGTTCTTTTAAGATAAGTTTCTTCAGGTAAAGGATTTTTGGTTTTCATAGAAAAATACAAAATTTATTAGCAAATATAAATGATTCTAAATGTGCTCATGAGATAAATGTTGGTAAAGTTTATGAATTAATCAGGATAAGAGATAGTGCTATCAAATTGTTAGAAAGTCCAAATAATTTTCAGGGGTAATTGTATTTGTAACATTATCAGGATAAGCATTAAGGAAAGTTTTAGGGAAATGAGCTTGCTTTTTGGTTTTCCACTTAAATTCGAATGCAAATAAATTTCCATTACGTTCCTCGATGTAATCTATCTCCTGTTGCTGCTGAGTACGCCAGAAATAGGAAGAAGCCTGAATCTGACTATATTCTAAATATTTTAATCGTTCGCTGACAAGAAAATTTTCCCATAATGCGCCAGTATCAACTCTTAATTCTATATTTTTATAATCAGCAATAATTGCATTTCTAATTCCATTGTCATAAAAATAAATCTTCCTGCTTTTTTTTTTTTTTTTTCGTAAATTACGGTTAAACGATTGAAGCCGGAAAACAATAAATGTCTTTTCCAGTAAATCTATATATCGCTGAACGGTTTCGGAATTACATCCAGCCAACTGCGCTAATTCATTATATGAAACTTCACTACCGATTTGCAAAGCGAGAGCCCGTAAAAGCTTGTTTAATATTTCAGGCTTTCTGACATCCATAAAATTAAAAATGTCTTTATAAAGATAGCTATTTGAAAGGTTTTTAAGATTAATCTGTTCGTCTCCGGGCTTGGTAATAATTTCAGGATAAAAGCCATAGACCAGCCTGTGGCTGAGCAAACGTTTTTCTTCTAAAAATCCATGATGATTAACCATTTCCTGAGTTGACAAAGGCATTAAAAGGAATTCGTATTTTCTGCCGGTAAGAGGCTCATTAATTTTATTAGCAAGTTCAAAAGCAGAAGAGCCGGATACTAACAATTGTACTTCAGGAATTTTGTCAATAATAAGTTTTAATGTAATACCTATATTTTTTATATGCTGGGCTTCATCAATCACAAGAATTTTTTTATTGCCAATAATTTTTTTTAATTGAGAAGACGTAGTATTCTCAAACATTTCGCGAATATCAGGTTCATCCCCATCCCAAAATACTACCTTGCCCGCCTTAATGTTATTTTCATTGAGCATTTTTAACAAGGTGCTTTTGCCTACCTGCCTTGCTCCGAGTATTATTAATGCTTTCTTTTTACCAAGATGTTTTTTAATTACCTGTGTTAATATTCGATCTATCATATTTTTAAATTTAAGCAAATATACAAAAAAACAGGACATAACCGTTTAATAGTATAATAATTATCGGTTATAACCGCAAAATTAATAAAATTATTTGTGGTAGAAAAAATAATTTAATTTTTACAATGCAGATATGTTGCTGTGAGGTAGTTCATTGGTTCGTCGGTTACCTCACCCTGACCCTCATAGCCGTCAGGCTAAGAATTTTATAGATAATATAATTACTTGTTTTACAAACGATTAAACATAGAAACCACTAAAGTGGTTTTTAAATTATGGGGTTTCTACATTTACCACCACAATAAATTGTGGTGCTATTCTCAATATGAGGATAACACCCGAATTTATTCGGGTGAATAAATGACATAATACCCTAAATATTAACCGCTTTAGCGGTTTACAATAACCTTAGCCTGACGGCTATGACCCTGACCCTCTCCTAAAAACAGGAGAGGGAAGATTGGCGGGTGGGGATAATTTCTTTTCTACAAACAGGTCACTACCATGTGGTTTTTTGGAATAAATATTTATTACCTCACCCTGATAATGTATTTTGCATTAAT